>NZ_JBHYWP010000056.1:0-50913 GCF_042751845.1 Streptomyces sp. NPDC059398
TCGCATACCTCTGCGACAAGGGGCCGCCCGGCCTCGGCAAGCTGGTCGGAGACGCGCCCTACACCTTTCCACGGGAGCCACCCGGCAGGGCGGTTCCCGCCGGGATCCATGCCGCACGGCGTACGACGTGCCGACGGGCCGTTGTCCGGCCCTGGCGACCGACACCGTCGACCGCCTGAACGTCGGGCACAACCCGACCGGCGCACAGCTGACCTTCTCCTCACGCGGGTCCGACCGTCGTATCTGTCGGCCCCGCTGCGCGAGAAGTGATCACCGGCTGCTGCCGGGCGGGCTTGGTGCCCTACGTGCTACTGCGCTCCCGGCAGCAGCGTTCCTGGTTCGGCCGGACCCGGCCGTCTGCGGACGGTCGATTACGCAAACTATCCACCCCGCCAAGGGACTTCACACCCGACACGCGCTAAGTAGCCATAAACCGTATTTGTATTGAAAAGCGGTGAAGTGCACTAAAGCGCTGCAATTCGGGCACTCAGGCCTCTGCGGCTTCCGAGTAGACCTGCGAGAGTTCAGGTGCGCCCGCGACCGCCCAGTCGAGTCCGGCCTCGACCACATTGACCTCGCGCCCCGATGCGAGCCGGACCACCGGTGTGCCGCCCGGCAGGACGTCCCAGACCGCGCCCTCGACGGTCCTGACGATGAGGGTCCCGAGGTAGAGACCCGCGTCGTTGCCCAGCCAGGGCAGCTCTTCGGGATCGTCGCGCCAGTTCGGCGGAAGCTGGTCGAGCGCGGCCAACGAAGCCGGTGAGTCATCGAGTTGCAACCCCTCCTGGCCGGCTCTGGCGCGCAGCAGCTCACACTCGGAGAGCAGCTCGCCCACCCCCTGCGGGTCGTTGCGCACCGCCGTCGCGAGTGTCTCCGCGTACTCCGTGCCGTGCCGCCTGCGCCAGTTGTCAAGGAAAGGGATATTCACGCCGCTCAGCCTCGCATTCCGCCGGACAGTCGTACCAACAGGCGCGCGGACCCCCGGGGCCCTCAGACGTCGAGATCGACGACGACCGGGGCGTGGTCCGACGCGCCCTTCCCCTTACGCGCCTCACGGTCCACATAACTGTCCTTGACGGCGGCGGCGAAGGGTTCGTTGCCGTACACCAGGTCGATGCGCATGCCCCTGTTCTTCGGGAACGCGAGCTGGCGGTAGTCCCAGAAAGTGTACGCACGGTCATACTTGAGCGGGCGGGGCACCACATCGCTCAGCCCCTCCTCGCGGAGCGCGGCGAGCGCGGCGCGCTCGGCCGGGGTGACATGGGTGGCCCCCTCGAACAGCGACGGGTCCCAGACGTCCTCGTCCACCGGGGCGACATTGAAGTCCCCCAGGACGGCGAAGGGCCGCGCGCCCGCTGCGTCCGTGGCGACCGCCGCCTTCAGCGCGGCCAGCCACTGGAGCTTGTAGCCGTAGTGCGCGTGGTCGACCTCGCGGCCGTTCGGCACGTACACCGACCAGACGCGGGCCGGGCCGCAGGTCGCGGAGATGGCTCTCGGCTCCTGCGTGCCCTCGTACTCCGGGCCGCCGGGCAGGCCCATGACCACGTCCTCCAGGCCCAGCCGGGAGATCAGCGCCACGCCGTTCCACCGGCCGGTGGCGTGGACCGCCGACTCGTACCCCAGCTCACGCAGCTCGTCCGTGGGGAACTGCTCGGCGGTGCACTTGGTCTCCTGGACGCACAGCACATCCGTGCCGCTGCTCTCCAGCCAGTCCAGCACCCTCGGAAGACGGGCGGTGATCGAATTGACGTTCCAGGTGGCGATGCGCATGGGACCCAACCTAACCGGTGGCACCGACAGTCAGAGCTCCGTGGCGTCGCCCGGCATCAGCCGGGTGTGCTCGGCGCCCCCGAGGTTGCCGACATGTGTGTCGTACACACCGCGCGCCAGATCCTTGAGCAGCGCGTCGTGGACGTCGATGGCCTGCCGGGGCCGCACCTCGCGGACGTAGTCGATCACCTCGGAGATCTTGTTCCACGGCGCGTGCACCGGAAGCATCAGGGTCTCGACCGGCTGGTCGGGCACGGTGAAGGCGTCGCCCGGGTGGAAGACCGAACCGTCGACCAGGAAGCCGATGTTGGTGATCCGGGGCAGATCCGGGTGGATCACCGCGTGCAGCTCGCCGTGCACCTGGACGCCGAAGCCCGCGGCCTCGAAGGTGTCCCCGTGGCCGACGGTGTGCACCCGGCCGGGGAATCCGGCGGAGAGCTGCTCGGCGACGCTGCGCAGGGTCCAGATCTGGGCGGTCGGATTCGCCTCCATCCCGGCACGCAGCCGGTTCTCGTCGAAGTGGTCCGGGTGCTCGTGCGTCACGAGAATGGCGTCGGCGCCGAGCGCCGCGTCCTCCTCGCTGAACCCTCCCGGGTCGATGACGAGCGTCTGTCCGTCCTTCTCCAGCCGGATGCAGGCGTGGGTCTTCTTCGTCAGTTTGATCGTCATACCCACCATCCTGCTACGCCTCGGGAGTGGTCTCCTGCTGAATGACGGTGCGGGCCACTTCGAAGGCCGAGTTCGCGGCGGGAACACCGCAGTAGACGGCGGTCTGGAGCAGTACTTCCTTGATCTCCGCCGGGGTGAGCCCGTTGCGCAGGGCCGCGCGGACATGCGAGGCGAGCTCCTGCGGATGCCCGCCCGCGACCAGCGCCGTCAGGGTCACCACACTGCGGGTGCGGCGGTCGAGCCCGTCCCGGGTCCAGACCTCGCCCCAGGCGTAGCGGGTGATCAGCTCCTGGAAGTCCCCGGTGAACGCGTCGGCCGCGGCCTCCACCCGGTCCACATGGGCGTCGCCCAGCACCTCACGGCGTACCTTCATGCCCGCGTCGTACGGATCGGGGCGCCCGGCGGGCACGGCGTCCGGCTGCAACGCCGCGGGGGCGATCTCGGCGATCGGGGCCACCGGGACGGACAGGCCCGCCGTGTGCGGCGGCACCGGGATCGACGTCGAGGTGGTCGACGTGGTCGAGGTGGCGTTCTCCTGCCACGCGGTGGAGAAGTGCCGTACCAGCAGGTCGGTGACGGCCGCCGGCTGCTCGACCGGTGCCAGATGGGAGGCGGCCGGGACCATCGCGAGCCGGGCGTCCGGTATCCCCGCCACCAGGGTGCGGGCGTCCGCGGGTCCGGTCACCCGGTCCTCGGCGCCGACGACGACCAGCGTGGGCACACCGATCCGGCCGAGTTCGGCGCGGATGTCGAAGGCGGCGAGGGCCTCGCAGGCCGCGATGTAGCAGCCCGGGTCCGTGGTGCGGACCATCTGGACGGCCCACTCCACGATGGCCGGCTGCGCGGTGGCGAAGCCGTGCGTGAACCAGCGCTCGGGCGCGCTGCGCGCCATCGGGTCCAGCCCGTTGGTACGGACGATCACTCCCCGCTGACGGAACTCGTCGGCCGTGCCGAACCGGGGCGATGCCGCGACCAGCGCGAGCGAGGCGACCCGCTCCGGGTGGCGCAGCGCCAGCTCCATACCGATCGCGCCGCCGATGGAGCACCCCGCGTACCCGAACCGCTGCACACCGAGTTCGTCGAGCGTCGCGAGCAGCCGCTCGGCGATCCCGGCGACCGAGGGCACGGGGTGGGCGGGCGCGCCACCGTGTCCGGGCAGGTCGAAGCGGAGGACGCGCCAGGTCCTGGCCAGGTCCGGCGTCTGCCGGTCCCACATGTGCCACGTCGTCCCCAGTGAGGGGCCCAGGATCAGCACAGGGGCGTCCTGGGGGCCGTCAAAGCGGTACTGGAGGGTCTTCGGCGTCGTCTCACTCACCGTCTCACGCTCTCATACCCCACCGCCGCCTTCGTGCCTGCGTCCCCACCGGCGCCGGGGAGTGCCGCACAGACCGAGGGGGCAGGCCACCGGCGCGCGGTCGCGGTGCGCACCTGTCACGGGAATCCTCATTCGCCTCGGGCGTCGTATTCCGGACGTCTTCCCGCCCGGAGCCGGGACGGCGCCGGTCCGTCAACTCGCTTAATATTTCGAACCTTCGGCGATATCCTTTCGCTGATCGAATATCTGAACGCCCAGGACCAGCAATTGAGTGTGGCTGGACCCACTGCATACGGGGCGTAGCGGGATGGCAGACGCGAGCGGACAGACCGTAGGTTTCCCGTGTCGGCCGACGCTGCCCTACCTCAGGCCGACGATATGGACGAGCCGCACGAGCGCCGCCGATGCGGCATTCAATGAGGGCCGCGAAGGGGAAACTTCATGTCCGCAGTGATTGAGGTGCAGCATCTACGCAAGTCCTACGGCGACCTCGTAGCAGTCGATGACGTGTCCTTCACCGTCGAGGAAGGCGAGGTCTTCGGGATTCTCGGCCCGAGCGGCTCGGGGAAGAGCACGATCGTGGAATGCATCAAGGGGCTGCGGAACCGGGACGGCGGCGAGATCAACGTACTCGGACTCGACCCCCGCCGGGACCGGGCCGGGGTGACCCAGGAGCTGGATGCCCAGCTGAGGGCGGGGTGCGCGCCCGAGAGGATGCACCTCGCCGAGGCGCTGTCCCTTTACAGCTCCTTCTACCGTGACCCGGCGGACTGGCGGCGTCTCATGGCCTCGCTGGGCCTGGCCCCCGATGCCGAGCCGAACGACGCGTCCGGCGGGGAGATGGAGCTCTCCGCCGCGCTGTCCGCGATCGGCAATCCGCAGGTGGCCATCTTCGACGAGCTGACCACCGAGCTGGACCCGCAGTCCCGGCAGGACACCTGGGAGCTGATCGAGAGCGTCCGGGCCACCGGGCTCACCATCCTCCTGGTCACCCGGTTCCCCGAGGAGGCCGTGCGGCTGTGCGACCGGATCGCGCTGATAGAACGGGGCCGCATCAAGGTGGACGGCACTCCGGCGGGGCTTGCCGAGCGCATGAGGGCCGAGCAGCGCATCCGGTTCCGCCCGTCGGCTCCGTTCGACGAGACCCGGCTCGGGTACCTCGCCGAGGTCAGCGGGGTGGTGCGGAGGGGTGAGGAGATCGTGGTCACCGGCACCAGCGAGGCGCTCGGCCGGATCGTCTCGCTGCTGGCGGACGAGGGGATCGTGGCCGAGCAGCTGCGGGTGACACAGGCCACGCTGGAGGACGCGTTCGCCGCGCCGGACAACGGGCGGCCGGTCAGCCCGTAGCGTCGGAGTGCTCCCCGCGAAGGGCGGGGTGCTCCGTGCCGGTGGCGGGGTGCTCCCCGGGGAGGCGGGCGTCCGAGTGTGGCGTCTGTGTCGCCGACGTCAGTGCGACAGGCACCGCGCCCGTGCGGAACGCGGAGGGACGGGGCCGCCCGAGCCGTGACGGCGCGGCCGGTCCCGCCCTTTCGTCTTCGTCCGCGTGCTGATGACGGTCAAACCACAGCGATATCAGCCTGGTTAGGCGACTTCAGTCCGAACTCCCGGTTCTGGCACGTCTGTTCAGCTCCTGGGCGAATCCGGCCCAGATCTGCGAGTTGCGCCGGGACAGCTCTATGATCAGCTCGATGCAGTGCGAAGGCACCGAGGCGCAGATGTCGTTCATCTCGTTGGCTCCCAGTACGTTCTCCCGGAACATCCGCAGCAGCCGTCGGCCCAGCTCACTCTGGCGCAACGACGGGTCCCGCATGAGTTTTTCGAGTGTGGCCGCGGTCGGCGGACCAGCTGTCACCGGATCCGGTTCCGCCAGCACGGCCTTGACGGTTCCCGGCTCGGCTCTGCCCCGGCTCCGCTGGCTGGGGACGGGCTGGTCACCGCGCTCCAGGCGTCTGCGCACGTCCAGGGCCGTGGCCGGCGACACCCCTGCCGAACGGGCCACCTGGCGCAGCGAGGCGTCGGGGTTGTCCTTGATCAGCTCCGCCACCCGCAGCCGGCCCTGTGCCCCGTCCAGCGGCCTGACCTTGCCGTCCCGTCCGATGCGGAAGTCCGACTGCGGCACGGAGTCGGATGAACGCCGCAGCTCCGCAACTGTCCTGGCACCCAGCCCGGTCGACTTGGCGATGGCCCGATCGGCCATGTTGGGATGCGACTTGAGGATGCGCAGCGCCGCTGCCATGCGGTCGGCCTGCGACAGGGGAAGACCATGTTCGACGTTTGCCTCGACCCCTTTGAGGAAAGCCTCTTCCGGGCTCCCGTCGAAGAACCTGACATCGATGTCTTTCTGGCCCTTGAGGGAGGCGGCCATCAGACGGTGGATGCCGTCGATGACGCACATGGTCCTTCGGTCGAGCAGTATGGGAGGCAACGGGCCGTCTATCGAGGCCAGTTGGAGAACATGCCCCTTGTCCTCGCCCTGTAAGCGTGGCGAGTCACCGAGCAGGATCTGCATGATCGGAACCGAAACGACTTCCGGCTCGCCATCTCCCCGGTCGGCAACTCTGGCCGCTGTTCCGTCTGTCACTGCGAGACTCACCACTGCTCCCCTGACAACTCCAGCTCGGCATATGCCAGCACAAGCCAACAGACGCCGGTGCACGACTCCTGAGACACACCAAGGTCAGCGGTATGTCTGAAACGTCATCCCAGCCCTCCCCCGATTCCACGGTCACTCACGCCGCGTTCGCCAGGTACATCTGGCACGGGGATGCGTACCCCGGACGCCAATGAGGATGCAGAACCGTCAACTCGACAAACTCTTCGACATTTGCAATCAGGTGCTCGGCGTCAAACGCTCGGTAGGCGCGGATGACGCCGCCAGAAAAGGTCGTGACACTACGATGAACACCGCATGACGGTTTTCGCCGCGGTGCGGCAATAACGTCTGCACGCCCAACCGGACGCCGCGACTCTATCCCGTTCAACCCGCGTAGTGCAGACCTTGAACAAGCACCGGCAGAACCCGAAGCGATTCGGAGCATCCTCCATCCGCCTCACCCCGGCACGCGTCATCGGCCGTCCGCCCGGCTCCCTCTGCGTAACGGGAATCCCTCGCGCACCCACCACCGCCCCGACATGCGCAAACCCCGCCGGCGACCGACGCCGGGCCGTGGGCGCTGGGGCGTTTGCGTATGACTGGATCCAATCGTTCAACTGATTCCGGTGTTCAACCGGGCCCTTACCCGCCCGGGCTCCGCGCAAGTGCGCTCAACCGCGCGTCGCGCATCAGCTGAACAGACGGCCGGGGCGCCGAAGCGGAAGCACACGGCCGGGGCCGACGATCTCCGGGACACAAAAACGCAGCGAAGCCCGGATCGGGCCGATTTAGGAACTTCGACCTGAAAACCAGAGCTTCGCTGCATTCGGGGCTGTTGCTTCAGTGGCTGGTCTGCGCCCCACGGCCTGGACGGCAACTCGATGCCCACAGCCGCCTCTTGAGTCCGCGGCTTTTGCGATTCCGTTACTTGCCGACAGCCTCCTTGACCACCTCGCCGACCACCACGTCCCCGCCGTCGCCGGTGGGGGTCTGCGGAACGGCCGGCACGGTGAGTCCGGGCACGGTGAGGTCCGGGACCTTTTTCACCGTCTCCAGGGCGGATTCGATCGCCTCGGTCAGCGAGGGCGAAACCGTGTCGTCGAAGTCCACCTTTGTCACGGCGACATCGGCGTCAGTAGGAAGCGCGTCGGTCGCGAAAGTCGCGCCGGAGAAACCCGACTCCTTCAGGAATACCCCCTCCTCGTCCGTGATCTCACGACTCAGGACCAGGGAGAATTTGTGCCCCATATGGATAACCTTTCAATGAAGCCACGTAATTCGGAACGGTAACCGGGGTCATCGGGACGACACAACGGACGGCCACGTTCCCTCCTTTATACAAATACCATCAGGGAACGTTCGACCTCACCGTTCAACCATGCGGCCCGCCTCTTGTTCGGGTAACTTCGGCGACGGATGCATGAACGTGAGCGGATACCTTGCAGGGTTTCCGGCAACTGGATACGTTCTGCTCCTGCTTGACGATTCAGTGTGACTACCTTCAGGAGCGGCATGTCCCACCCTTCGCCCGGAGACGAACTGTGGTGCAGGCGTTTTCACCCTGCCCAGAAGCCGGCCGCCCGGCTGGTGTGCCTTCCGCACGCGGGTGGGTCGGCGCCTTTCTTTCTGCCGGTGGCGGCAGCGCTGAGTCCGGACGTCGATGTCGTCGCGATCCAGTACCCCGGTCGGCAGGACCGCCGGGCGGAGGCGCCCATCGACGACCTGCCGGTGCTCGTCGACCGCATCTACGAGGTGCTGCGACGCCAGCCCGAACTCCCGCTGACTCTCTTCGGCCACAGCATGGGCGCCGTCATCGGCTTCGAACTCGCCCGCCGCTTCGAGGCCGACGGACAGCGTCCGGTGCGGCTGCTGGCCTCCGGCAGGCGCGCGCCCGGCACGCACCGGGAGGAGACCACCTTCGACAGCGATGAAGCGATCATGGCGGAGGTCCGCAAGCTGAGCGGCACCGCTGCCTCCCTGCTGGACGACGAGGAGATGATGCGGGCCGCGCTGCCCGCGCTCCGCGCCGACTACCGGGCGATCGAGGCGTACCGGTGCGGGCCCGACGTCGCCGTGGACACGCCGATCACCGTGCTGACCGGGGACAGCGACCCCAAGACCACGCTGGACGAGGCGAAGGCCTGGGACCGGCACACCGGGGGCGGCTGCGATCTGCGGGTGTTCACCGGCGGGCACTTCTTCATCAGCGACCGCAGTGCAGAGGTCATGCGGGTCATCGAGGACCACTTCCGGCAGGAAGGCATACGCAGCGCCGGCTGACCGGCTACCCGCAGCGCGGCGCCGGCCGCCCGGTGACGCACTCCGCCGCACCGAAGGCCCCTCAACAACCGTCGCTCAGCGGGTTGTCGAGGGGCCTTCGTGGTGCGCGGTCCGTCGCCGCGACTACGGGCAAGGCCGGGTGCTACGGGGGATGCACCCGGCCTTGGTCTGGGTGCGGACGTACTGCCGTCCGCGTGCCCGTTCGGGCCTCGGCCTGTCCTCGGCCGGCCGCCCCGGCAGTACCACCGCCGGATCCTCGGCGGACGGCCCGTCAGGCGGTCTTCTGCTGCTTCTTCTTCTTGGCGGGCTTCGGGAAGAGGACGCTCACCGTGGACGCGCGGATGATGACCGCCGCCCCGACCAGCGCCAGGGCCGACAGGCCCTGGATCACGGCGTACCAGACCGGGCAGAGGCCGGGGATCAGGTCGACGACGACGATCGCGATCGGCAGGATCACGGTCACCGTGGCCAGGCGGTCGTAGTTCCGCGCGTCTCCCTGAGCGGAGCGGGTGGCCAGCCGGTAGAGCAGCGGGGCGACGATAAGCAGGATGGCGGCCCGGACCCACATGAACGAGCTGGTGTCGTGGCCGGTGATCGCCAGCCCGGCGACCGTCCCCAGGCAGACGAGGCTGATCACGCCGTAGAGGGCGATGTACTTCTTCGCGTTGTTGAAGGCTTCCTGGACCCGGGGGTCTTCGACGTTCGCCGGGGCTGCCGTGGTACCGCTGATGTCCGCCATGTCTTCTCCTCCGTCTGAGCGTGGCACCGACGTTACGGAGCGGACGACGGGAGCGGTATGGGTCTGGACATACGTGTGGGTGGGGCCAGACCCACGCCCGGGCCGGTGCCAGGCGACCGTCCGAGTTGTTCAACTGCCCTTGTCCGCGTGCGCCCGCATGTGCTCTGGTTGTCCTCTACCGGACGAGGAGTGGCGAGACGTGACATCGGCGACCGGCGGTGGCGGACAACTGCTGGCCATCAGCGACCTTCACATCGGCTACCAGGAGAACCGCGCTCTCCTGGAGAGTATGCAGCCCGGATCCGAGAACGACTGGCTGCTGGTCGCCGGGGACGTGGCCGAGCTCGTGGACGACATCCGCTGGGCCCTCAAGACGCTCGCGAGCCGGTTCCGCAAGGTCGTCTGGGCGCCGGGCAACCACGAGCTGTGGACCCATCCACAGGACACCCTCGACCTGCGCGGCACCGCGCGCTACGCGCATCTGGTCGAGATGTGCCGGGAGTTGGGCGTGGTCACCCCCGAGGACCCCTACCCCGTCTGGGAGGGCCCGGGCGGTCCGGTGGCGGTGGCTCCGCTGTTCCTGCTCTACGACTACAGCTTCCTGCCGCCGGGCCACACCACCAAGGAGCAGGGGCTGGCCTACGCGCACAGCACCGGCGTGGTGTGCACGGACGAGTACCTGCTGCACCCCGACCCCTATCCGAGCCGTGAGGCGTGGTGCCGGGCCAGGGTCGCCGAGACCGAGCGCCGGCTCGCCACGGAGATACCCGACGATCTGCCCACCGTCCTTCTCAACCACTACCCGCTCGACCGGCACCCGATGAACGTGCTGTGGTATCCGGAGCTGGCCATGTGGTGCGGGACCGGGCTGACCGCCGACTGGCACCGCCGGTTCCGGGTGGCCGCCATGGTCTACGGACACCTGCACATCCCGCGGACCACCCACCACGAGGGCGTCCGCTTCGAGGAGGTCTCGGTGGGCTACCCCCGCGAATGGCGCAAGCGTTCCGGCGGCCCCCGGGGACCGCACCGCATCCTGCCGGTGGAGGAGGGTTCCGGTGCTTGAGGAGGTGCTCCCCGATTCGGTGGTGGTCGTGGAAGCCCTCAGCGACGACGAGGCCGGCCAGTTCCCGCTCTACCCGGAGGAAGCGGCGCTCGTCGCGAAGGCGGTGGACAAGCGCCGCCACGAGTTCACCACCGTACGCACCTGCGCCCGACGCGCCATGGAGAAGCTGGGCGTGCCACCGCAGCCGGTGCTGACCGGCGAGCGGGGTGCCCCGCGCTGGCCGGAGGGCCTGCGGGGCAGCATGACGCACTGCGACGGCTACCGGGCCGCCGCCCTGGTCCGCTCCGCCGACCTGGCCTCCCTGGGGATCGACGCGGAACCGCACGCCCCGCTCCCCCACGGAGTGCTGGACACCGTCTCCCTGCCCGCCGAGCGGGAGCGACTGGCCGGGCTGGCGGCCCGGCGCCCCGGCGTCCACTGGGACCGGCTGCTGTTCAGCGCGAAGGAGTCGGTCTACAAGGCGTGGTTCCCGCTGACCGGCAAGTGGCTGGGCTTCGAGGAGGCGGACATCCACGTGTGGGACGCCACGGGCGGAGCGACGCAGGGCCGTTTCCGCGCCGATCTGCTCGTTCAGGGGCCGCTGGTGGGCAGCGGGCGGCCGCAGCACTTCGAGGGACGGTGGCTCGTGGGCCAGGGCCTGGTCGCCACCGCGGTGACGGTCCCGCATCCCTGATTCCCGCGCGCCCGGTCGTCCGCGCGCCCGGTCCCCGTACCCGGGCCGGTGCCTTGCGGCGGCGCGCCCGGAGTGGGGTTAGGCCCACGGGCGACGGGGGCGTAGCAGGATACCGGGCGCGGTCCGGTCTCTGTACCTTCGGCGGTATCGGTCAGGAGCTGGCTCCCGGCTGACACAATGATCGCCGTGGGGAAAGGAACGAGCGGATGAGGATACCTCCGGGAGGCGGTCCGCTGCGCTGGTGCGCCGAGTCCGGGCTCGGGCTGTACCGGTCCGCGGTGCTGGTGGTACTCACCTGTGTGATGCCGGTGATCGCCGTGCCCGTCGGGCTCGGCGGCTCCGAGCTGGCCTACTCCTGGACCGCCGGGCTGGAGAAACCCCTGGCCGTCAGCGTGCTGGCGACGTTCGGGGAGACCCTGGTGGTGATCCTCTGGGTTGTCGTCGCACTGTGGATCGTGCACCCGCTGACCAGCCGGGTGCTCGCCAGGGCCGCGCGCCGGTGCGCGGCGGACTGGCTGGAGCTGCGCCCCGAGGTGACCTACCGCACCGTGCCGCCGGTGACGCGCATGGCCACCGGGTTCTGGTGGGACGGCCACGAGTACCACAAGACCGAGCGGGAGGCCCGCCGCCGTGCCAAGGTGCACGCCCGGTTCCACGACCCTCAGCTGCACTGGGACGGCCTGTGGGCGGTGGTCGCGTCGGTCACCGTGCTGCCTGTCTCGGCGCTGCCACTGGTCGCCCTCGCCTTCGGCATCTCCATGGTGCTGACCCCGGCCCTCGTCGGGTACGGCATCGCCGTGATCGCGGCGAGTCTGATCGGCGCTCCCTTCGCATGGCGGATCCTCCGCCCGGTCGGGGCCCGGTTCCTCGGCCCGGTTCCCAGTACCCGTCAGGGCCGCCGTGTGGAGGAGCTGGAGGCCATCCGCGCAGACCTGACACAGACTCAGGCCGCGGAGCTGGAACGTATCGAGCGCGGTCTGCACGACGGGGCGCAGGCGCGGCTGGTCGCGATGGGCATGTCGATGGGCGCCGCCGAGCAGCTCGTCGACACCAAGCCCGAGACCGCGAAGGCGATCCTCGCCGAGGCCCGCGCGACCTCCGCCACCGCACTCGACGAACTGCGCACCCTGGTACGGGGGATCAACCCCCCGGTGCTCGCCGAACGCGGACTGGTCGACGCCGTCCAGGCCCTCGCACTCGACTCGTCGGTGGCCGTCGACGTGCGCGCCCAGGTGCCCTGCCGGCCGGAGCGGCCCCTGGAGTCGGCCGTCTACTTCGCCGTCGCCGAGCTGCTGGCGAACGTGGCCAAGCACGCAGGGGCGGAGCGTGTGACGGTGGAACTCAGCTATGCCACACGGACGCTCACCGCGACCGTGAAGGACGACGGGGTCGGCGGGGCCGATGCCTCGTGCGGCTCCGGACTCAGCGGCATCCAGCGCCGCATGAACTCGTTCGGCGGGCGTCTGGAGATCGACAGCCCGGCCGGAGGCCCTACTCGTATCACTGTGGCGGTGCCGTGCGAATTGTCGTAGCCGAAGACCTCTTCCTGCTCCGGAACGGGATGGTGCATCTCGTCGAGGCGTACGGGCACACCGTGGTCGCCGCCGTCGACTCCGGGCCCGCCACGCTGGAGGCGCTGCTCGAACACCGGCCGGATGTGGCGATCGTGGACGTCCGGCTGCCGCCCACCTTCTCCGACGAGGGGCTGCAGGCGGCGCTCGCCGCGCGCCGGGCCGTGCCAGGACTGCCGGTGCTGATCCTCTCGCAGCACGTCGAGCAGTTGTACGCACGGGAGCTGCTGGCCGACGGGCACGGCGGTATCGGCTACCAGCTCAAGGACCGGGTGCTGGACGCCGACCAGTTCCTGGACGCGCTCAGCCGGGTGGCGAGCGGCGGCACCGCCCTGGACCCCACGGTCGTCTCCAAGCTGCTGGCCCGGCCGACCCGGGCCGATCCGCTTGCGACGCTCACCGAGCGGGAGCGCTCGGCGCTGGCGCTGATGGCCGAGGGGCTGTCCAACGCGGCCATCGCGGGGCGGCTGTTCCTCAGCGAGGGCGCCATCAGCAAGTACACGACCACGATATTCGCCAAGCTCGGTCTCAGCACCGACGACGACACCAACCGCAGGGTTCGTGCCGTCCTCGCCTACCTCGACGCCGAGAACCGCAGCGAGCGGTGACCCCGGCGGTGCCGTCGCCCGCCGGGCGGAGGTGTGGGTGAACGGCCGGTGACCCGGCCGTTCGCACAGAGCGCGGGACCTCAGCCCGCAGCTGTTCCCGCTTCGGCTTCCTGTTCTGCTTCCCTGACCCGGGCGGACAGCTCCCGGGGGGTGGGCCGCTCGAAGACCTCGGAGAGGCTGAGCGAGTGGCCACTGATGTTCTGGAACTCCTGAAGTGCCACGGCGGCCAGCATGGAGTTCCCGCCGCCGGCGAAGAAGTCGGTGTCGGCGTCGGCGTCCTCGCGCCGCAGGATGTTCCGCCACACCGTCACCAGCTGGGCGGTCAGCGTGTCCGGTGGCCCGTCTCCCGGCAGGCCTGGTGCGTTCCGGCCGCCGGGACCTGACGGGTCCTCGGCCGCGCGGCTCGTGCGGCGGGCGGTGACGATCCGCTCCAGCTCCCGGTGGTCCACCTTGCCGCTGCCGTTGACCGGCAGGGAATCGACCGTGACGAGGTCACCGGGGAGCATCGACCGGGACAGCCGCGCGCGTGCGTACTCGCGGACGCTCGCGGTGTCGACCGTACCGTCGGCCGGCGCCAGACAGCCGATGAGCACACCGTCGCCGCTCGGGTCGCCGACCAGGATCACCGCGGCGGCGCCGACCTGGGGGTGCGTGAGGAGGGTCGCCTCGATCTCGCCCAACTCGATTCGGTTGCCGCGGAGTTTGACCTGCCGGTCGCTCCGGCCGAAGAGGTCGATCAGACCGTCCGTACGCCAGCAGGCGACATCGCCCGTGCGGTAGAAGCGGCCGTGCTCGGGGTGGATGCCGAAGCGCTCCGCGTCCAGCTCCGGCCGGCCGTGGTAGCCCAGCGCGACACCCGTACCGGAGATGCACAGCTCCCCGCGGACACCCACCGGCAGGTCACGGCCGTACGAATCGACCACGTGGGTACGGGTGTTGAGGATCGGCCGCCCCACGTCGAGCCGGGCGCCCGGGTCCTCCGCGATCACGCGGGAGGTGGACCAGATGGTCGTCTCGGTGGGGCCGTAGACGTGGTGCAGCTCGCAGCCGGCCGCCAGCAGCTGCCGGGCCAGCGCCAGCGGCACCGGCTCACCCCCGACCAGGACGCTGCGGCCGCGCAGACACTCCGCCGCCCGGTCGATGACCAGCCGCCAGGTCGTCGGCGTCGCCTGGACGAACCGCGCGTCGTACCGGTCCAGCAGCGCGCGCAGCACCCGGCCGTCGCTCCTGGCCGGGTCCGGGGCGGCCACCACCCGGCCGCCGGAGATCAGCGGCACGAACAGCTCAAGCCCGGAGATGTCGAAGGCGAACGTCGTCGTCCACAGCATGGTGTCGCCGGGTGACGCGGCCAGCTGCGCGACGAAGTGCACGGCCAGATTGACCAGGGCCGCGTGGCCGACCAGGGTTCCCTTCGGGCGCCCGGTCGATCCCGAGGTGTACATCAGGTAGGCGCAGGCGGCCGGGTCGACCGGTGCGGCGGGGGCGTCGGCGGCCGGTTGCGGCGGGGCCTCGCAGACCGGTGGCGCGAGCAGTACGGCGGGGCCGTCCTGGCCGCCGATGGCGGCCGTCTCCTCATTCGCCACCAGCACCTTCGCGCCCGAGTCGGAGAGCTGATAGCGGAGCCGGTCCTCGGGGTGGGCGGCGTCCAGCGGCATGTACGCCGCGCCCCCCAGCCAGGTCCCCAGCACCGCAGCCACCAGTTCGGCCCCGCGCGGCAGGGCGATCGCCACGACGTCCCCGGGCCCCAGGCCCGCCTCCCGGACGCAAGCGCCCATGGCGTGTGCGGCGTTCCACAACTGCCGGTAGCTGACGGCGTGTTCCCCGTCCACGACGGCGACCGCCGCGGGTGTCCGCCGCACCTGCTGCTCGACGGCCGCCAGGACCGTGGCGGGGTCGACGGGGCCGGCCGTGTCGTTGGCCGCGCCGATGATCTCGTGGTCCCGCCCGCTCCACCAGCGCACGTCCCCGACTGCCCGGTCCGGGTCTGCCAGGAACGAGGCCAGCACCGCTTCGTAGCGGGCCAGCAGCAGTTCGGCCTGGGCCGCGTCGAAGAGTTCGGTGCGGTAGCACAGGCGCAGCGCGACGGCGCCGTCCGTACCCCGGCCCTGAATGGCCGTCAGTTGGAGATCGAACCGTGCGGCGCCGCTCGTCGTGTCGAAGGGCGTGGCGTCGAGGCCGCCGAGGGAGAAGGTCGGCGGGCCGCCGGGTGTGCGGTACTCGAAGGCGTGCCGGAAGGGCAGCGAGCGACGCGCGGAGCCCCCTGCGGGCATCAGTGCGGGGTGCGCGTCCACGGCCACATCGGCGTGCGCCGTACCCGCGGTGAGCCGCTCGGCGCTGCGCAGCACCAGATCGCGAATGCTCTCCTTACGGTCCGTCCGCAGCCGCAGCGGCACATGGCTGGTGTGCCGGCCGATCGCCCCGGCGGCGTACTGCGGCCGGCGATCGACAGGGAAGCCGACCAGCAGGTCGGGACCGGCGCCGTGGGTCTCCAGCAGCACGTAGTAGGCGGCCAGCAGGACCGCGGACTCCGGTACGCCCATGTCCCGCGCGCACCGTTGGAGTGCCTCCGTGGTGCGCGGCGGAAGGGTGCGGTCGAGCCGGTCGGCGGCCAGGGTCGGCCGGTCGGGCTCGGGCGCGGTGCAGGACAGCTCCAGGTCACCGGTGCTCACGCCCGCCAGTTCCGCGCGCCAGAACGCGAGGCTCCCGGCGCTCGCCACCGGTCCGCTCCGGCCGGGCACCGGTTCGCGGTCCGCACCCGGTGCCGCAGCCGTCGCCCGCTCTCCCTCGTCCCGGCCCTCCTGCTCGTACGCGAGGGCCAGTTCGGCCAGGAGCAGCGGCCCCGAGACCTCGTCGAGTACGAGGTGATGCGCTGTCACGCAGACCAGGTCACTGCCCGCGGAACCGCCGGATGACCGGTCCGTAGTCGACGCGCCGCCGGACGACCGGTCCGTACCCGACGCGCCGACTGACGATCCGTGCGTATCAGAGGCAGCACCGGACGACCCGTGCGTACCCGAGGCTTCGCCCGATGATCCCTCCGTACCCGAGGCGCATTCCGTACCCGGGGAGCGGAACAGGCCCACCCGCACCATCGGGCCGCCGTCCAGGGCGAACGGGGCGGCGGCGACCGGTGCGAGGTCCGCCTGGGACGGCTCGCCGGACAGTTGCGCCTCCCTCACCGGGATCGTGAGATCACCGGCGTCGGCCACCCACTTGACCAGCCGGGCGCCCTCGCTGCGGTAGACGGTGCGCAGCGCCTCGTGCCGCCGCACCAGCACGGCCAGCGCCGCGCGGAGCCGCGTCGCGTCCACCCGGCCGTCGACGGCGAACGCCGCGGACAGGTTGTTCACCGGGGTGTCCGGCACCATCGACTCCAGCAGCCACAGCGCCTCTTCCCCGGGGGAGACGGCCGCCTCTCCCCGGGAGGTCCGGTCGCCGGCGGCTCCGGTCCGGCCGGCCCCCTCCGCAGGTATGTGCTCTTCCGCGGAGTTCCTCACGCCGCTCCTCCTCCGGTGCCCGGCTGGATCCCCAGCTCCTTGTCGATGAGGTCGAACATCTCGTCATCCGTGGCCTCGATGATGTCCTCGTCGGAGGACGCGCTGTCCGCCTCCGCTCCGCGGAACTCCTCCATGATGTTCTCGAAGCGGCTCATGATCTCCG
The DNA here is from genome assembly GCF_042751845.1 of Streptomyces sp. NPDC059398. Taxonomy (NCBI): domain Bacteria; kingdom Bacillati; phylum Actinomycetota; class Actinomycetes; order Kitasatosporales; family Streptomycetaceae; genus Streptomyces; species Streptomyces sp. NPDC059398. The sequence goes on from NZ_JBHYWP010000056.1 coordinate 16,945, forward strand.
CCTTCCTGCCGCCCCGCCGTGCGATCCCGGAGAGCAGCGACTTGAGGCGGTCGAGCTCGCCGAGCACCGGCGCGTAGTCGATCTCCTGCTCGGCGATCCGCACCAGGAGGTAGCCGGCCAGCTCCGCCGGGGTGGGGTAGTCGAACACCACCGCTGCGGGCAGCCGCAGCCCGAGCGCGCCGCTCATCCGGTTGCGGAACTCCACCGCGGTCAGTGAGTCGAAGCCGAGCTGGCGGAAGTAGCGGGCGGACTCGATGGATTCCGGGCCCGGCCGTCCGAGTACGAGGGCAGCCTGCGTCAGGACCAGATTCAGCACCGCGCCCCGGAGCTGCTCGGGCGGGAGCGCCGCCAGCTGGTTCAGCAGGTTCCGGCCGGCGCCCGGGCCGGGCCCGCCGGCGGTGCGCCGGCCGGGACGGACCAGGCCGGCCACCAGGGCCGGTACGGCACTGCCTGCGCTGCGCAGCGCGGGCAGGTCGAGGCGGGTGGTGACCAGCAGCGGCTCCGTCCTGCCGAGGGCGATGTCGAGCAGTGCGAGCCCGTCGGCATCGGACAGCGGACGCAGTCCCTGGCGCGTCATCCGCTGCCGGTCCGCTGCGGTGAGCTGGCCGGCCATGCCGGACTCCCAGGGCCCCCATGCCAGCGACACGGCGGGCAGACCGCGGTGGTGCCGGTGGGCGGCCAGCGCGTCCAGGAAGGTGTTGCCCGCCGCGTAGTTGGCCTGCCCCGGTGTGCCCAGAACACCGGCGACCGAGGAGAAGAGGACGAAGGTGTCCAGGTCGAGGTGGCGGGTCAGCTCGTGCAGATGCCAGGCGGCGTCCGCCTTCGGCCGCATGACCTGCTCGACGCGCTCCGGGGTGAGCGAACCGAGCACGCCGTCGTCCAGCACTCCCGCGGTGTGCACCACCCCGGTCAGCGGCGACGCCACCGGCACCCCGGCAATCACTGCGGCCAGCTGCTTCCGGTCGGCGGCGTCGCACGCCAGCACCTGGACGGAGCTTCCCGACCCGGCCAGTTCGGCGGCGAGTCGGGGCATCCCCGGGGCGTCCGGGCCCCGCCGCGAGGCGAGCAGCAGCCGCCCGGCCCGGCCGGTCCGCGCCAGGTGCCGTGCGACCAGGCCGCCGAGCGCACCCGAGGCACCTGTCACCAGCACCGTGCTGGTGCCGTGGGCGGCGGGCGGGCGGGCGGCGGACAGCGGCGTGGACACGGCCCGCCCGGCCGTTCCGGCCCGCCCGTGCGCCGACTTTTCCCGTACCGGGGTGTCGGGGGCGCCCGGTTCGGCGACCGCCGGTCGCCCGTCCTGGCCGTCCTGCGCCGCCTTCGTATCCCCGGCTGCCCGTGCCAGCCTCGGCACCCGCACCTCGCCGTCCCGCACCGCGAACTGCGGCTCGCCCAGCGCCGTTCCGGCCACCACCAGGGGCCCGGAGCCCGCGAGGTGCTCCACGTCCGCCAGTACGATCCGTTCCGGGTGCTCGGCAGCCGCCGTACGCACCAGACCGGTGACGCCCGCGTACTCCATCCGTACATCCGCGCCGGAGCCGACGTCCACGCTGCGCTCCGTCACCACCACCAGCTGCGCACCGTCCAGCTCATCCACGGACAGCCACTCGTGGACGGCCTCCAGTACCCGCACCGCGGCCTCGCGTGCCGCCTCGGGAACGGAACCGGCTGCGGAATCCGCGGCCGGACCGGTGCCGGGGACGCAGCAGAGCACCACCGCGCCGGGCACCGGTGCGCCCGCCCGCACCGCGCCGCTCATCTCCGCGACATCCACGTATGCCTGTGCACCGGGCACGTCAAGCCCGCCGTCGTCACCGAGCACCGCCCAGCGGCGGTCCGGCTCTCCTGAGGCGGCCATCGCGTGCCCCGTGCCCCACTCGACCCGGAAGAGCCCGTCCCGGCCCGCTCCGGTGGCCTGTTCCAGGGCCCCGGGAGCGAGCGGTGCGAGAACCACCGAACTGGCGGAGGCGATCGGCAGGCCCGCAGGGTCGGCCAGCTCCACCGACGTGCCCTCGCCGGATGCCGACGGCGCCACTCGCACCCGCGCCACCGTCGCGCCGGACGCGTACAGCCGCACACGGCTCCAGGCACAGGGCAACCACGGTCCCTCGGCGTCCGTCCGTCGCTGCTGCCCGGCCTGGTCCAGTCCGGCCAGGTGGAGCGCGGCGTCCAGCAGTGCGGGATGCACACCGAATCCGGACACCTCGGTGTCCTCGGCCAGCGCGGCCTCCGCAAACACCTCGTCACCGCGCCGCCAGGCAGCGCGCACGCTCTGGAACACGGGCCCGTACGTGAGTCCGGCAGCCGCCAACTCCTCGTACAGTCCGTCCACATCGACCGGGACGGCGCCCGCCGGTGGCCAGTGCGTACTCCAGGCCGCTGTGTCCGCAGCGGCGTCGTCGGTGCCGGCCGGGGCCACGGTGCCCGAGGCGTGCCGCACCCACTCCCCTTCCGGCAGCCGTGCGAACACCGCGATCTCCCGGTGCCCGGCGGCATCGGCCCTGCCGACGGTCACCTGTACCCGTACGGCGCCGCGCCCGGGGAGCACCAGCGGTGAATCGACGAGCAGTTCTTCGACGCGTTCGCAGCCGACCTCGTCGGCCGCCCGTACGGCCATGTCGACCAGCGCCGAGGCGGGAACCACTGCCCGCTCGGCCACCAGCGACTGGCCCAGCCAGGGCTGCGCGGACAGGGACAGCTGCCCGGTCAGCACCACCTCGCCGGATGCCGGCAGCTCGACGGTCGCGCCCAGCAGCGTATGCCCGGGGGGCTCAAGGCCAAGGTCCTCAGCACGGCTCGCGGACGTCATGTTCAGCCAGTAGCGCTGCCGTTGGAAGGCGTAGGTGGGTAGGCCGATACGGTGTGCACCCGTGCCCGTATAGAGCTTCTCCCAGTCCACTGGTACTCCGCGTACGAACGCCTTCGCCAGCGCGGTCAGCAGCGCCCTGGGCTCATCACGGCCCCGGCGCAACACCGGCAACCACACCTCGGCCGAGGTCTCGCCCTCGGTGCGGGTCTGCGGTCCCATGCCGGAGAGGACACCATCCGGCCCGATTTCAACGAAGGTGCGCACCCCGGTCTCACGCATCGCGTCGACGGCGTCGGCGAACCGGACCGCTTCACGCACATGCCGTACCCAGTAGGAGGGGTCAGTGACCTCGTCCGACACAGAACGACCCGTCAACGCCGACACCATCGCCAACCGCGGCTTCTGATAGGCGACTTCAGCGACCGTCTCGGCGAACTCCTCCAGCATCGGCTCCATCAACGGCGAATGGAACGCATGCGACACCCGCAGACGACGCGTCCGCGCACCAGCCAGCGCCAACACCTCCGCAGCCGCCAACACCTCACCCTCGACACCGGAAAGCACCACCGCACGCGGCCCGTTGACCGCAGCCACATCCACACCCGGACGGGCCACAATCACCTCACGGACCCGCTCCTCGGAAGCCTCCACCGCCACCATCGCCCCGCCAGTGGGCAGGCCCTGCATCAAACGACCACGAGCAGCGACTACTGCGCAGGCATCCTCCAACGACCACACCCCGGCTACGTGAGCAGCGGCCAGCTCACCAATGGAATGCCCCGCCACCACCTGCGGGGCAATACCCCACGACTCCAGCAACCGGAAAAGCGCCACCTCGATCGCGAACAGAGCAGGCTGCGCCCACACCGTCGCATCAACACTCCCCCCACCAGGCCAGGACACCTCACCCTCACCGCGCACCACCGCAGCGAGCGAACCCTCAACATGCCCCGACAGACCCGCACACACCTCATCAAACGCCGCCGCAAACACCGGGAAGGCTTCATACAGCTGCCGGCCCATACCGACACGCTGAGCGCCCTGCCCCGTAAAGACAAAGCCGAGCTTGCCCGCAGCCCCCGCGACTCCGCTCACCAGGCCGGGAAGTTCCCGGCCCTCCGCCAACCCATTCAGCCCGGCCATCAGTTCATCCCGATCCGAGCCGAGGACCACCGCCCGGTGCTCCAGCACCGCACGCGAAGACGCCAACGACCAGCCCACATCCACCGGCCGCACACCCGCATCCCGCTCCACAAACTCCGCGAGCCGGCCGGCCTGCCCCGCCAGACCCGCCACCGAACGACCCGAAACCACCCACGGCACCACCGGCAACACCACACCACCGGCCTCGCTCAGAGGAGCGTCCCAGGAAGCAGCAGACTGCTCAACGGCCGGAGCCTCTTCGATGATCACGTGCGCGTTGGTGCCGGAGAACCCGAAGGACGACACCCCGGCACGACGCGGACGCCCACCCGTCTCGGGCCACGGCACCGGCTCAGTAACCAGCCGCACCGCCCCCGCATCCCAGTCCACATGCGAGGACGGCTCATCGGCGTGCAGGGTCTTCGGTACCTGCCCGTGCTGGAGGGCCAGCACCATCTTGATCATTCCGGCCACGCCCGCAGCGGCCTGCGCGTGGCCGATGTTCGACTTCACCGAACCCAGCCAGAGCGGCCGGTCCTCCGGACGGCCCCGTCCGTAGGTCGCCAGCAGGGCCTGCGCCTCGATCGGGTCGCCCAGCCGTGTTCCCGTGCCGTGGCCCTCCACCACGTCCACACCGTCCGTGCTGACACCTGCACTGGCCAGTGCCGCCCGGATGACGCGCTGCTGAGAGGGGCCGTTGGGTGCGGTGAGGCCGTTGGACGCACCGTCCTGATTGACGGCCGAACCACGCACCACCGCGAGCACCTTGTGACCGTTCCGCCGGGCATCCGAGAGCCGCTCCACGACCAGGACACCGACACCCTCACCCCAGCCGGTACCGTCCGCGCCCTCCGCATACGCCTTGCAGCGACCGTCCGACGCGAGCCCACGCTGCCGCGAGAAGTCGATGAACGTGACCGGGGTGGACATCACGTTGACGCCGCTGACCAGTGCCAGCGTGCTCTCACCTGAACGCAGCGACTGGCTTGCCAGGTGGAGTGCCACCAGCGAGGAGGAGCACGCCGTGTCCACCGTCACCGCCGGGCCCTCAAGACCCAGCGCATAGGCCACCCGGCCCGATGCGACCGACCCGGTGGCGCCGAGGCCGACGTACCCCTCGGCCTCCTCCGGCAGTCCGGTGGCCGAGAGGTAGTCATGGTGGAACATGCCCGTGAACACACCCGTCGCGGTGGCGTGCAGGTCGGTCGGGGCGATCCCGGCGTCCTCCAGCGCCTCCCAGGAGGTCTCAAGCAGCAGCCGCTGCTGCGGGTCCATCACCAGAGCCTCACGCGGGCTGACCCCGAAGAACTCCGCGTCGAACGTAGCCGCGTCGTAGAGGAATCCGCCCTCCCCCACCAGGCTCTTGCCCGCCGCGTCCGGGTCGGGGTCGACCACGTCGGCCGGCCAGCCGCGGTCCAGGGGGAAGGGGCCCACGCCGTCCTCTCCGGCGGCCAGCATCCTCCAGAACTCGGCGGGGGACGAGGCGCCGCCCGGAAAGCGGCACGCCATCCCGACGATCGCCACCGGGTCGTCGTCCCCCGGACGGCCTTCCGCAGCCACACCGGCCGCTCCCGGGCGCGTGGCGTCCGCGGACAGCGCGTTCCCCTCACCGACCAGTTCGGTCAGGGCGAATCCCGCCAGCGCGGCGGGGGTCGGGTAGTCGAACACCGCGGTGGCCGGCAGCCGCAGCCCGGTCGCCTTGCTGAGCCGGTTGCGCAGCTCCACGGCGGTCAGGGAGTCGAAGCCGATGTCGCGGAACGGACGGTCCGCGTCGAGACTGCCGGGCCCGGCCATGCCCAGCACCAGGGCGGCCTGGGTGATGACGAGGTCCTGGAGCAGCGCCTGCCCTTCGGCCCTGCCCAGGCCTGCCAGGCGTGCGGCCAGGACGTTCCGGTCCTCGGCGGCCGGCTGTCCGGCCGTACGGCGGGCGGGCTGCGAACCCGCGCGGCTCCCCCGTACGAGCCCGGAGAGCAGCGGCGGGACTTCGCCGGTACGGTGCAGCGCGGCCGGGTCCAGCTCGGCAGCCACCAGCAGCGACTCGGACCGGCCAACGGCCGCGTCCAGCACCGCGAGCCCGCGCGTGTCGGACAGCGGCCTGAGTCCCTGGCGGGCCATCCGCTGCAGGTCGGCCTCGGCCAGTTCGCCGACCATGCCCTGGTCCCAGGGCCCCCAGGCCAGCGAAACGGCGGGCAGACCCTGCTGGTGGCGGTGCGCGGCCAGGGCGTCGAGGAAGGTGTTGCCCGCCGCGTAGTTGGCCTGTCCGGCGTTACCGACCACGCCCGCGATGGACGAGAACAGTACGAAGGTGTCCAGGCTCAGGCCCAGGTCCCGGGTCAGCTCGTGCAGGTTCCAGGCCGCGTCCACCTTGGGCCGCATGACCCGCTCGACCCGCTCCGGCGTCAGCGATGCGAACAGCCCGTCGTCCAGCACCCCGGCCGCATGCACGACGCCTGTCAGCGGCACATCCCTGAGCACGTCCGCGAGCTGCGCCCGATCGGACACATCACATGCCACGGCGGTGACCTGAACACCCAGCTCCGCGATCCCGGCGCTGAGGGTCTGCATTCCGGGGGCTTCGCCACCGCGGCGTGAGACTAGCAGTAGCCGCTCGGCCTGTCCGCTCCGCGCCAGATGCCGGGCCACCAGACCGCCCAGCACACCGGTGGCACCGGTGATCAGGACCGTACGCGGATGACGCTCCTGGTCGGTGGACGGGGGTGTGGAGGGGGCCGTGGAGCGTACCCGGGCCAGCCTCGGCACGCGCAGCTGTCCGTCCCGGAAGGCGATCTGCGGCTCGCCCAGGCCCAGTCCGGCTCGCAGCCGGTCCGCAACGTCCGCCGTGGACGCGTCGTCCACATCGACGAGCAGGATCCGGCCGGGGTTTTCCGTCTGCGCCACCCGTATCAGGCCCCAGACCGGGGCAGCAGCCAGCTCTATCGGTGTCTCGGGTCCGGCGTCCACCGCACGCTCGGTCACCACCAGCAGCCGCGCACCGGACAGCACATCCGCCGCCAGCCACTGCTGCACCAGCTCCAGTACATCCACCGCGGTCCGATGCGCCGCAGCCGCGAGGGCTCCGGTGCTCACCTCGGGTACGACCCGCACCACGACGGCTTCCGGGACCTCAGCCCCGGCCCCGACCGCCGCCGCCAGCCCGGCCACATCCGGGTAGGCGACCGCACCCGGCAGCTCCGCGCCGACGCCTTCCGCCGTTCCTCTGAGCACGGCCCACCGGCCGGACGGCTCCCGTTGCCCGTCCGGCGCCGAACTCGCGGCCGGGGCAGGCACCCACTCGACCCGGAATAGGGCGTCTTCGGCGGCATGCGCACCAGCTCCGAGTTCCTGAGCCGACACGGTCCGCAGCGCCAGCCTGCCTACCGAGGCGACTATTTCGCAGGTCGCGTCGGCCAGCGTCACCGTCAGCCCATCGCCCGAGGCGGCCGGCGTCACCCGTACCCGCGCCGCCGCCGCGTCCGAGGCGTGCACCATCACGTCGCTCCACGCGAACGGCAACGCCAGACGGTCATCCCCGGTGTGCGCGGCGGCCACGTGCAGGGCGGCATCGAGCAGCGCGGGGTGCAGACCGAACCCGGCCACACTCACGTCTCCCGGCAGGGCGACCTCGGCGAAGAGTTCCGTACCGCGTCGCCAGGCCGCCCGTACGCCCTGGAACACCGGGCCGTAGCCAAGACCACGCTCCGCCAATCCCGGGTAGAAGCTCTCCAGGTCAAGGGCCTCCGCGTCGGCCGGAGGCCACTGCTTGAAGCCGTCGCCACTTCCTTCAGCCGCTGCCCCGGCCGCCGAGAGCACACCCGCCGCATGCCGGGTCCACTCCCCTTCCGGCGAAACATCCTCGTCCTGGGCATGAATGCTGACCGCACGGTGACCGGACTCATCCGGTACCTCCACCGTCACCTGCACCCGCACGCCACCAACCGAGGGCAGTACGAGGGGCGCTTCACTCAGCAGCTCATCAACGCGCGAGCAGCCCACCTCGTCCCCGGCCCGCACCGCCAACTCCACCAACGCAGCACCCGGCACCACCACCCGACCCGCCACCACATGATCCGCAAGCCACGACTGCGAGGACAAGGACAACCGCCCCGTCAACACCACACCACCACCCGCAGACAGCACTACTACAGCGCCCAACAGCGGATGCCCCGGAGATGCCAGACCAAGATCCTCAGCACGGCTGTCACTGGCCGCCTCCAACCAGAAACGCTGCCGCTGGAAGGCATAGGTCGGCAGGTCAACGCGGCGCGCACCGGTACCGGCATAGACGTTCTGCCAGCCCACCGGCACCCCGCGTACGAACGCCTTCGCCAGCGCGGTCAGCAGCGCCCTCGGCTCATCACGGCCCCGGCGCAGCACCGGCAACCACACCTCGGCCGAGGTCTCGCCCTCGGCACGGGACTGCGCCCCCATCCCGGACAGCACACCGTCCGGGCCAAGCTCCAGGAAGGTGCCCACCCCGAGCCCACGCATACTCTGCGCGGCATCGGCGAACCGGACGGCCTCACGCACATGCCGCACCCAATACGACGGATCCATCACCTCATCCGCCACGGGACGACCCGTCAGCGCCGACACCATCGCCAACCGCGGCCGGTGACACTGGACTCCAGCGACCGTCGCGGCGAACTCCTCAAGCATCGGCTCCATCAACGGCGAATGGAACGCATGCGACACCCGCAGACGACGCGTCCGCGCACCAGCCTGTGCCAGCTCCTCCGCCGCCGCCAACACCTCACCCTCGACACCGGAGAGCACCACCGCACGCGGCCCGTTGACCGCAGCCACATCCACACCCGGACGGGCCACAATCACCTCACGCACCCGCTCCTCGGAAGCCTCCACCGCCACCATCGCCCCGCCAGTGGGCAGGCCCTGCATCAAACGACCACGAGCAGCCACCACCGCACAGGCATCCCCCAACGACCACACCCCGGCTACGTGAGCAGCGGCCAGCTCACCAATGGAATGCCCCGCCACCACCTGCGGGGCAATACCCCACGACTCCAGCAACCGGAAAAGCGCCACCTCGATCGCGAACAGAGCAGGCTGCGCCCACACCGTCGCATCAACACTCCCCCCACCAGGCCAGGACACCTCACCCTCACCGCGCACCACCGCAGCGAGCGAACCCTCAACATGCCCCGACAGACCCGCACACACCTCATCAAACGCCCCCGCAAACACCGGGAAGGCTTCATACAGCTGCCGGCCCATACCGACACGCTGAGCGCCCTGCCCCGTAAAGACAAAGCCGAGCTTGCCCGCGCTACCGTCCGCAGCACCGCTCACCACGCCCGGCACCTCACGGCCCTCAGCCAACCCACCCAACCCGGCAGCCAGTTCATCGCGATCCGAGCCGAGGACCACCGCCCGGTGCTCCAGCACCGCACGCGAAGACGCCAACGACCAGCCCACATCCACCGGCCGCACACCCGCATCCCGCTCCACAAACTCCGCGAGCCGGCCGGCCTGCCCCGCCAGACCCGCCACCGAACGACCCGACACCACCCACGGCACCACCGGAAGCACCACACCACCCACACCAGCAGCGGTACCGGCCGCATCAGCGGACTCGTCCTCAAGCTGGGGCGCTTCCTGGGGCTGTTCGATGATGACGTGGGCGTTGGTGCCGGAGAACCCGAAGGACGACACCCCGGCACGACGCGGACGCTCGCCCGTCTCCGGCCACGGCATCGCCTCGGTGACCAGCTGTACCGCGCCCGCGTCCCAGTCCACGTGTGAGGACGGGTTCTCGGCGTGCAGCGTCGCGGGCACCACACCGTGCTGCATCGCGGCGACGACCTTGATGATGCCTGCCACACCCGCGGCGGCCTGCGCATGGCCGATGTTCGACTTCACCGAACCCAGCAGCAGCGGACGGCCATCGGGCCGCTCCTGCCCGTAGGTCGCCAACAGCGCCTGCGCCTCGATCGGGTCGCCCAGCGCCGTCCCGGTGCCGTGCCCCTCGACCACGTCCACATCGGCCGACGCAAGTCCCGCGTCGGCCAACGCCGCCCGGATCACCCGTCGCTGCGACGGACCGTTCGGGGCCGTCAGACCGTTGGACGCACCATCCTGATTGACGGCGCTGCCGCGCACCACCGCCAGCACCTTGTGACCGTTCCGCCGGGCATCCGAGAGCCGCTCCACGACCAGGACGCCGACCCCCTCACCCCACGCGGTGCCGTCCGCGCCCTCGGCGTAGGACTTGCAGCGTCCGTTCAGAGCCACGGCTCGCTGCCGCGAGAAGTCGATGAACGTGTTGGGGGTGGACATCACCTTCACCCCGCCGGCCAGCGCCAGGGTGCTCTCCCCCGACCGCAGCGACTGAGCAGCCAGATGGAGCGCCACCAGCGACGACGAGCACGCCGTATCGATCGTCACCGCCGGGCCCTCAAGCCCCAGTACGTACGCCACGCGCCCGGAGGCGACCGACGCCGTGGCGCCGACGCCGACGTACCCCTCGACCTCCTCCGGCATCGAGTGCGACGGCAGATAGTCGTGGTAGAAGAGCCCGGTGAACACGCCGGTCGAACTGCCCCGCAGATCGGTCGGGTCGATGGCGGCGTTCTCCAGCGCCTCCCAGGAGGTCTCCAGGAGCAGCCGCTGCTGCGGGTCCATCGCAAGGGCCTCACGCGGGCTGATCCCGAAGAACCCGGCGTCGAACTCGGCCGCGTCGTAGAGGAATCCGCCCTCGCCGGAGAGGGTTTTGCCTGCGGCATCCGGGTCGGGGTCCACCAGGTCCTGGGGCCAGCCGCGGTTGTCCGGGAAGGGGCCGATCCCGTCGCCACGCGACTCCACCAGCTGCCACAGCTCGTCCGGCGAGGAAACCCCGCCCGGGAACCGGCAGGCCATCCCGACGATGGCCACGGGTTCCGGCCGGTGTTCCTCCATCTCCCGCAGGCGCTCCCGGGCCTGGGCGAGGTCGGTGGTGACCCGCTTGAGATAGTCGCGAAGCTTCTCTTCGTTCGCCATCCGATTGACGCCTTCCTCACTACGCACGGTGGTACGGCGACGTACTCAGAGCCCGAGCTGGTTGTCGATGAAGTCGAACATGTCGTCGTCGCTGGCCGACTGGATACGGTCGGCGACCGAGGTGCCGTCGTCGTCACCGTCGTCGGTTCCGGCGGTCCCGTTCAGCGTGCCCAGAATGTCTTTGAGCCGGGCAGTGACCCGTAGCCGCGCGGCCTCGTCGGCCATCAGCCCGGCGATCGCAGCCTCGATCCGGTCGAGTCCGGAGTGGGCCGCGAGCGCGTCCGATTCCTCGGACGCGGAGCCGAGCATCTCCTCGGCGAGGTAGCCGCCCAGCGCAGCCGGGCTCGGGTGGTCGAAGACCACGGTGGGCGGCAGCCGCAGCCCGGTGGCGCTGTTCAGACGGTTGCGCAGTTCGACGGCGGTGAGCGAGTCGAAGCCGACGTCGCGGAAGGAGCGGGCCGCGTCCAGGCGGCCGGGCCCGGACATGCCCAGCACCTGGGCGGACTGCGCCAGGACCAGGTCCCGCAGGGTCTCAAGGGCCTCGCTCCGGTCCAGCAGGCCCAGCTGCTCGGCGAGCCGCTGCTGTGCTTCGGCCTGCCCCGGGACGCTGCGCCGCCCGTCGACTGCCGGACGGGCGGGCCCGCCTGCGTGCGGACCGCGTACCAGCCCGGAGAACAGGGGCGGGACTTCGCCGGTACGGTGCAGCGCGGCCGGGTCCAACTCGGCGGCCACCAGCAGTGGTTCCACTCGGCCCCTTGCGGAGTCCAGCACGGCGAGTCCGCGCGCGTCGGTGAGTGGCAGCAGCCCCTGCCGGGCCAGTCGCTGACGTTCGGCGTCGGTGAGCTGCCCGGCCATGCCGGACTCCCAGGGTCCCCAGGCCAGCGAAACAGCGGGCAGTCCCTGCTGGTGGCGGTGCGCGGCCAGGGCGTCGAGGAAGGTGTTGCCCGCCGCGTAATTGGCCTGCCCGGCGTTACCCACCACGCCAGCGACGGACGAGAACAGCACAAAGGTGTCCAGCTCCATGCCCAGATCCCGGGTCACCTCATGCAGATTCCAGGCAGCATCCACCTTCGGCCTCAGCACCGCCCCCAACCGCTCCAGGGAGAGCAAACCGACGATCCCGTCATCCAGCACCCCAGCCGCATGCACCACACCCGTCAGCGACACACCCTTGAGAACATCCACAAGCTGCTCCCGGTCACCCACATCACAAGCAGCGACAGTGACCCGAACACCCAACCCATCCAGATCACCGACAAGATCCGGCATCCCCGGGGCCTCCCCACCACGCCGGGAAACCAGCACCAGGTGATCCGCCTGCCCACTCTCCGCCAGATGCCGCGCCACCAGACCACCCAGCACCCCGGAGGCACCGGTCACCAGCACGGTGCCCGGCCGGGTCGTACGGGTCGCGACTTCGTCGGACGGTGTTGCACCGGACCCAAGGTCTCTATGAACGGCTGTTGTTGTCGCTGGTGTTGTCGCTGGTGTTGTCGTACTGATCGATGCCGTACGGGTCAGTCTGGGCACCCGGATCTGTCCGTCCCGGAGCACCCACTGCGGCTCGCCCAGCTCCACGCCGGCGCTCAGCCAGCCGGCCAGCTCGGCATCGGGGACGGACGTGTCGTCCACGTCGGCCAGCAGGATCCGGCCGGGGTTCTCCGTCTGCGCCACCCGTATCAGGCCCCAGACCGGGGCAGCAGTCAGCTCCACCGCGGCCTCAGGTCCAGCATCCACCGCACACTCGGTCACCACCAGCAGCCGCGCACCGGACAGCACATCCGCCGCCAGCCACTGCTGCACCAGCTCCAGTACATCCGCTGCGGTCCGATGCGCCGCAGCCACAACACCCTTTACCTCCGGTGGAGTTGCGGCCCGTACTACGACAGTACGGGGGACCTCGGCACCGGCCTCGACCGCCTCAACCAACGTCGGAAGGTCCGGGTACGCCGTGGCGCCCGGGACGTTCTCGCCGAGCACGGCCCACGGGACCGCCGCCTCGCCGGAACCACTCGCCGCCACCGCAGCGGGCACCCACTCCACCGTGAACAGGCCATCAGAGGGACCGGCAGTGGCAGCAAGGTCGAACAGCTTCAGGGTCAGGCCGCCGACGGCGGCGATCGGTGCGCCGTCGGTGTCCGCGAGGGTCAGGGAGAGAGCGTCGCCCTGTGTGTCGACCCGGACACGGGCCACCCGCGCATTGGTCGCATACAACTCAACATCCCGCCACGCAAACGGCACCTCCAGCCCGCCCGCACGCTCCCCAACACCCACACTCACATGCAACGCCGCATCCAACAGGGCCGGATGCAACCCGAACCCCTCCACCGCCACATCCTCCGACAGCGCAACCTCAGCGAACAGCTCCGCACCACGACGCCAAGCCGCCCGCACACCCTGGAACACCGGGCCATAGCCAAGACCACGCTCCGCCAAACCCGGGTAGAAGCTCTCCAGATCAACGACCTCCGCACCGGACGGCGGCCACTGAGCCAACCCGTCTGGCACTTCGGCAGCCACCCCGGCCGGAGCAAGCACACCTACCGCATGACGCGTCCACTCCCCCTCCGGCGAAACATCCTCGTCCTGGGCATGAATGCTGACCGCACGGTGACCGGACTCATCCGGTACCTCCACCGTCACCTGCACCCGCACCCCACCAACCGAGGGCAGCACAAGCGGCACCTCGCTCAGCAGCTCATCGACGCGCGAGCAGCCCACCTCGTCCCCGGCCCGCACCGCCAACTCCACCAACGCAGCACCCGGCACCACCACCCGACCCGCCACCACATGATCCGCAAGCCACGACTGCGAGGACAAGGACAGACGTCCCGTCAACACCACACCACCAGCAGACAGCGCTACCGCAGCACCCAACAGTGGGTGGCCAACGGCCGATTGGCCCAACTCCGCCGCGTCCGAACGGGCGGAGGGGGTCGGTAGCCAGTAGCGCTGCCGTTGGAAGGCGTAGGTGGGCAGGCCGATACGGTGTGCACCCGTGCCCGTATAGAGCTTCTCCCAGTCCACTGGTACTCCGCGTACGAACGCCTTCGCCAGCGCGGTCAGCAGCGCCCTCGCCTCATCACGGCCCCGGCGCAACACCGGCAACCACACCTCATCGGGAGCCTCGCCCTCGGTGCGGGTCTGCGGTCCCATGCCGGAGAGGACACCATCCGGGCCGATTTCAACGAAGGTGCGCACCCCGGTCTCACGCATCGCGTCGACGGCATCGGCGAACCGGACCGCTTCACGCACATGCCGCACCCAGTACGACGGATCCATCACCTCATCCGCCACGGGACGACCCGTCAACGCCGACACCATCGCCAACCGCGGCTTCTGATAGGCGACTTCAGCGACCGTCGCGGCGAACTCCTCAAGCATCGGCTCCATCAACGGCGAATGGAACGCATGCGACACCCGCAGACGACGCGTCCGCGCACCAGCCTCTGCCAACACCTCCGCAGCCGCCAACACCTCACCCTCGACACCGGAAAGCACCACCGCACGCGGCCCGTTGACCGCAGCCACACCCACACCCGGACAGGCCACAATCACCTCACGCACCCGCTCCTCGGAAGCCTCCACCGCCACCATCGCCCCACCCACAGGCAGGCCCTGCATCAAACGACCACGAGCAGCCACCACCGCACAGGCATCCCCCAACGACCACACACCCGCCACATGAGCAGCGGCCAGCTCACCAATGGAATGCCCCGCCACCACCTGCGGAACAACACCCCACGACTCCAGCAACCGGAAAAGTGCCACCTCGATCGCGAACAGCGCGGGCTGCGCCCACACCGTCGCATCAACACTTCCGCCACCCGGCCAGGACACCTCACCCTCACCGCGCACCACCGCAGCGAGCGAACCCTCAACATGCCCCGACAGACCCGCACACACCTCATCAAACGCCCCCGCAAACACCGGGAAGGCTTCATACAACTGCTGGCCCATACCGACACGCTGAGCGCCCTGACCGGTAAAGACAAAGCCGAGCTTGCCCGCACTACCGTCCGCAGCACCGCTCACCACGCCCGGCAGCTCACGGCCATCCGCCAACCCACCCAACCCGGCGGCCAGTTCATCGCGATCCGAGCCAAGGACCACGGCCCGGTGCTCCAACACCGCACGCGAAGAAGCCAACGACCAGCCCACATCCACCGGCCGCACACCCGCATCCCGCCCCACGAACTCCGCCAACCGGCCGGCCTGCCCCGCCAGACCCGCCACCGAACGACCCGAAACCACCCACGGCACCACCGGCAACACCACACCACCGGCCTCGCTCAGAGGAGCGTCCCAGGAAGCAGAAGCCCGCTCGTCAACCGGAGCCTCTTCGATGATCACGTGCGCGTTGGTGCCGGAGAACCCGAAGGACGACACCCCGGCACGACGCGGACGCCCACCCGTCTCAGGCCACGGCACCGGCTCAGTAACCAGCCGCACCGCCCCCGCATCCCAGTCCACATGCGAGGACGGGCTCTCCGCATGGAGCGTGGCAGGAACCAAGCCGTGCTCCATCGCGGCCACCATCTTCACGATGCCCGCCACACCCGCAGCGGCCTGGGCGTGACCGATGTTCGACTTCACCGAACCCAGCAGCAGCGGCCGGCCATCGGGCCGCTCCCGTCCGTAGGTCTCCAACAGTGCTTGTGTTTCGATCGGATCACCCAGGCGTGTTCCCGTGCCGTGGCCCTCCACCACGTCCACATCGGCGGGTGCCAGATCCGCATCGGCCAATGCCGCCCGGATCACCCGCTGTTGGGAGGGGCCGTTGGGTGCGGTGAGGCCGTTGGACGCACCGTCCTGATTGACGGCCGACCCACGTACCACCGCAAGCACCTTGTGACCGTTCCGCCGGGCATCCGAGAGCCGCTCCAGCACCAGGACACCGACACCCTCACCCCAGCCGGTACCGTCCGCGCCCTCTGCATACGCCTTGCAGCGACCGTCCGACGCGAGCCCACGCTGGCGCGAGAAGTCGATGAACGTGCCGGGGGTGGACATCACCGTCACCCCGCCGGCCAGCGCCAGCGTGCTCTCCCCCGACCGCAGCGACCGGGCAGCCAGATGGAGCGCCACCAGTGAGGAGGAACACGCCGTGTCCACCGTCACCGCCGGGCCCTCAAGGCCCAGCGCATAGGCCACCCGGCCGGAGGCCACCGAACCCATACCGCCGGTGCCGAGGTACCCCTCGGCCTCCTCCGGCACGGCATGCCAGGGCAGGTAGTCGTGGTAAAAGAGCCCCGCGAACACGCCGGTTCCGCTGCCCCGCAGCCCGGTGGGGTCGATGCCGGCGTTCTCCAGCGCCTCCCAGGAGGTCTCAAGCAGCAGCCGCTGCTGCGGGTCCATCACCAGAGCCTCACGCGGGCTGACCCCGAAGAACTCCGCGTCGAACGTAGCCGCGTCGTAGAGGAATCCGCCCTCCCCCGAGACGCTTTTGCCCATGGCGTCCGGGTCCGGGTCCACCAAGTCCTCGGCCCATCCACGGTCCGACGGGAAGGGGCCGATCGCGTCGCCGCGCGACTCCACCAGCTGCCACAGCCCCTCGGGGGATGACACCCCACCAGGGAACCGGCACCCCATGCCGACGATGACGACCGGATCGTCGTCCACACGTGCGCCGCCGGCCACCGGGGCGGTGCCGGGGGCCGGTACGCCGACGTCCTCGCCGAGCAGTTCGGCTCGTACGTATTCCGCCAGCGCGGCGGGGGTGGGGTGGTCGAATACGGCGGTGGCCGGAAGTCGTAGACCCGTCGTCCTGTTCAGCCGGTTGCGCAGCTCGACCGAGGTCAACGAGTCGAAGCCGGTGTCCCGGAAGGAGCGTCCGGACTCGACGGACTCCGGCCCTGCCATCCCCAGGACCAGCGCGGCCTCCGTCGCCACCAGGTGGAGGACGGTCTCGGACCGCTCGTCGGGGCCGAGCCCGGCGAGCCGTCCAGCCAGCGTGTTCCGGCCATCGGCGGCCGGCTCGGCGGCCGTGCGGCGGACGGGCTGTCGGCCGCTGCGCGTTCCCGGCAGCAGTCCGGAGAGCAACGGGGGCACCTCTCCGGCGCTGCGCAGCGCGGCCGGGTCGAATCCAGCGGTGACCAGCAGGGCGCTGTCGGTACGGACGGCGGCGTCCAGCAGGGCCAGCCCGGCCGGTGCGGACAGCGGCCGCAGCCCCTGTCGGGACATCCGGTGCCGGTCCACATCGTTCAGAGCGCGGACCATGCCGGACTCCCAGGGTCCCCAGGCCAGCGAAACAGCGGGCAGACCCTGCTGATGGCGGTACGCGGCCAGGGCGTCGAGGAAGGTGTTGCCCGCCGCGTAATTGGCCTGCCCGGCGTTACCCACCACGCCCGCGACGGACGAGAACAGCACAAAGGTGTCCAGCGCCATGCCCAGATCCCGGGTCACCTCATGCAAATTCCAGGCCGCATCCACCTTCGGCCTCAGTACCGCCCCCAACCGCTCCAGGGAGAGCAAACCGACGATCCCGTCATCCAGCACCCCAGCCGCATGTACGACGCCTGTCAGCGGCACATCCCTGAGCACTTCCGCGAGCTGCTCCCGGTCGCCCACATCACAAGCAGCGACAGTGACCCGAACACCCAACCCATCCAGATCACCGACAAGATCCGGCATCCCCGGGGCCTCCCCACCACGCCGGGAGACCAGCACCAGGTGATCCGCCTGCCCACTCTCCGCCAGATGCCGCGCCACCAGACCACCCAGCACCCCGGAGGCACCGGTCACCAGCACGGCGCCCGGCCGGTGCTCCCCTTCCGGGGACGGAGGCGAGGACGGCAGACGTACCAGCCGTGGCACTCGAATTCTGCCGCCCCGCACCACGAACTGCGGCTCGTCCAGGGCCACTCCGGCCAGCAGCCGGTCGGCTGTCTCGTCGGTGGAGACCTCGTCCACGTCGGCCAGCAGGATCCGGCCGGGGTTCTCCGTCTGCGCCACCCGTATCAGGCCCCAGACCGGGGCGGCAGCCAGCTCCACCGGTGCCTCGGGGCCGGCGTCCACCGCACGCTCGGTCACCACCAGCAGCCGCGCACCGGACAGCACATCCGCCGCCAGCCACTGCTGCACCAGCTCCAGTACATCCGCTGCGGTCCGATGCACCGCAGCCACAACACCCTCGGGGCCGGCTGCCGACAGGGCCGGGGCCACCACGGTCCGAGGGACCTTTGCCCCCGCTTCGACCGCCTTCACCAGTGCCGCCACATCCTGGTACGCCACCGCTCCCGGGATCCCGGACCCGGCGCCGGCCGTTCCGCCGAGCACCACCCACCGGTCGCCGGCCGGCTCCGACTCCCTCTCCTCTGCGGGCTGGGTCTCTGGGGCGGGAACCCACTGGATCCCGTACAGGCCATCATCTGCTTCGGCAGTGGGAGCCGTGAACGACCGCAGGGTCAGGCCGCCGACGGCGGCGATCGGTGCGCCGTCGGTGTCCGCGAGGGTCAGGGAGAGAGCCTCGCCCTGCGTGTCGACCCGGACACGGGCCACCCGCGCATTGGTCGCGTACAACTCAACATCCCGCCACGCAAACGGCACCTCCAGCCCGCCCGCACGCTCCCCAACACCCACACTCACATGCAACGCCGCATCCAACAGGGCCGGATGCAACCCGAACCCCTCCACCGCCACATCCTCCGACAGCGCAACCTCAGCGAACAGCTCCGCACCACGACGCCAAGCCGCCCGCACACCCTGGAACACCGGGCCATAGCCAAGACCACGCTCCGCCAAACCCGGGTAGAAGCCAGCCAGATCGAGGGCCTCCGCATCAGCCGGAGGCCACTGAGCCAACCTGTCTGGCACTTCGGCAGCCACCCCGGCCGGAGCAAGCACACCCGCCGCATGACGCGTCCACTGCCCTACCCGCGAAACGTCCTCGTCCTGGGCATGAATGCTGACCGCACGGTGACCGGACTCATCCGGTACCTCCACCGTCACCTGCACCCGCACCCCACCAACCGAGGGCAGCACGAGGGGCGCTTCACTCAGCAGCTCATCGACCCGCGAACAACCCACCTCGTCCCCGGCCCGCACCGCCAACTCCACCAACGCAGCACCTGGCACCACCACCCGACCCGCCACCACATGATCCGCAAGCCACGACTGCGAGGACAAGGACAACCGCCCCGTCAACACCACACCACCACCCGCAGACAGCACTACTACAGCGCCCAACAGCGGATGCCCCGGAGATGCCAGACCAAGATCCTCAGCACGACTGTCACTGGCCGCGTCCAACCAGAAACGCTGCCGCTGGAAGGCATAGGTCGGCAGGTCAACACGGCGTGCACCGGTACCGGCATAGACGTTCTGCCAGCCCACCGGCACTCCGTGTACGAACGCCTTCGCCAGGGCGGTCAGCAGCGCCCTCGGCTCATCACGGCCCCGGCGCAGCACCGGCAACCACACCTCATCGGATGTGTCACCCTCGGCACGCGTTTGCGGCCCCATCCCACACAGCACACCGTCCGGGCCAAGCTCCAGGAAGGTGCCCACCCCGGTTTCGCGCATCGCCTCGACAGCATCCGCGAACCGGACGGCCTCACGCACATGCCGCACCCAATACGACGGATCGGCCACCTCGTCCGCGACAGGGCGACCGGTCAACGCCGACACCATCGCCAGCCTCGGCCGGTGGAAGGTGACCTGACCAACCACCTCGGCGAACTCTTCCAGCATCGGCTCCATCAACGGCGAATGGAACGCATGCGACACCCGCAGACGACGCGTCCGCGCACCAGCCAGCGCCAACACCTCCGCAGCCGCCAACACCTCACCCTCGACACCGGACAGCACCACCGCACGCGGACCGTTGACCGCAGCCACATCCACACCCGGACAGGCCACAATCACCTCACGCACCCGCTCCTCGGAAGCCTCCACCGCCACCATCGCCCCACCCACAGGCAGGCCCTGCATCAAACGACCACGAGCAGCCACCACCGCACAGGCATCCCCCAACGACCACACACCCGCCACATGAGCAGCGGCCAGCTCACCAATGGAATGCCCCGCCACCACCTGCGGAACAACACCCCACGACTCCAGAAGCCGAAACAACGCCACCTCTACGGCAAACAACGCAGGCTGCGCCCACACCGTCGCATCAACACTTCCGCCACCAGGCCAGGACACCTCACCCTCACCCCGAACCACCGCGGCAAGGGAACCCTCCACATGCCCGGACAGCCCCGCACACACCTCATCGAAGGCCGACGCGAACACCGGAAACGCCTTATACAACTGGCCGCCCATACCCAGACGCTGAGCACCCTGACCGGTAAAGACAAAGCCGAGCCTGCCCGCAGCCCCCGCAACCCCGCTCACCAGGCCGGGAAGTTCCCGGCCCTCCGCCAACCCGTTTACCCCGGCCATCAGTTCATCGCGGTCCGCACCCAACACCACCGCCCGGTGCTCCAGCACCGCACGCGAAGACGCCAACGACCAGCCCACATCCACCGGCCGCACACCCGCATCCCGCTCCACGAACTCCGCGAGCCGGCCGGCCTGCCCCGCCAGACCCGCCACCGAACGACCCGAAACCACCCACGGCACCACCGGCAACACCACACCACCCACACCAGAGGCATCCCCCGGGGCAGAAGCCCGCTCGTCAACCGGAGCCTCTTCGATGATCACGTGCGCGTTGGTGCCGCTGATACCGAACGAGGAGACGCCCGCACGCCGCGCACGGTCCTCCCTCATCAGCCACGGGACCGACTCGGTCGCGAGGCGCACCGCGCCCGCGTCCCAGTCCACGTGCGAGGACGGCTCATCGGCGTGCAGGGTCTTCGGCAACTCCCCGTGTTGCAGGGCCAGTACGAGCTTCATGACGCCCGCCACGCCTGCGGCCGACTGGGCGTGGCCGATGTTGGACTTCACCGACCCCAGCCAGAGCGGCCGGTCTTCCGGACGGTCCTGGCCGTAGGTCGCCAGCAGGGCCTGCGCCTCGATCGGGTCGCCCAGCGGGGTTCCCGTGCCGTGCCCCTCGACCACGTCCACATCGGCGGACGCAAGCCCCGCATCGGCCAACGCCGCCCGGATCACCCGCTGCTGCGACGGACCGTTCGGGGCCGTGAGGCCGTTGGACGCACCGTCCTGGTTGACGGCGCTGCCGCGCACCACCGCCAACACCTTGTGACCGTTCCGCCGGGCATCCGAGAGCCGCTCCAGCACCAGGACACCGGCGCCTTCCGCCATTCCCATGCCGTCCGCCCGGTCCGAGTACGCCTTGCAGCGCCCGTCGGCGGACAGCCCCTGTTGGCGGCTGAACCAGTTCAGCCACGACATGGTGGCGTGCACGGTGATGCCGCCCGCGAGGGCCAGCGAGCACTCGCCGGAACGCAGCGACCGGGCGGCCAGGTGGAGCGCCACAAGCGAGGAGGAGCACGCCGTGTCCACGGTCAGCGCGGGACCTTCTAGTCCGAGCGTGTAGGCGATACGGCCGGAGATCACGCTGGGCGTGATACCCGTCTGCAGATGGCCTTCGAGTTCTGCGGGCGCGTGGGTTCCGTACCCGGACGGGGAGGCGCCCGCGAATACGCCGGTCGCCGAGCCTCGCAGGCGCCCCGGGTCGATGCCCGCCCGCTCGATGGCTTCCCAGGAAAGTTCGAGCAACAGGCGTTGCTGCGGATCCATCGCCAGCGCCTCACGCGGGCTGATCCCGAAGAACTGGGCGTCGAACTCACCTGCTCCGGTGATGAAACCGCCTGCGCGGGTGGTGAGTGTGCCGGGCAGCTCCCCGGCCGGATCAGGCAGCGGGGCGAGATCCCAGCCGCGGTCGCCGGGAAGTTCCCCGACTGCGTCACCGCCGTCGGCCAGCAGGTCCCACAGCTGCTCCGGGCTGCTGACGCCGCCGGAGAGACGGCAGCTCATCGCCACGATCGCGATGGGCTCGTCCGGGTCCACGGGCGTCCGGACAGGGACGGCGGTCTCGCCCGGACGGTCGTGGCCCAGCGCTTCCCCGCGCAGGAACGCGGAGAGCAGCAGCGGCGTCGGGTGATCGAAGATCAGTGTGGTGGGCAGCCGCGTGGAGACCGCTGCGCCCAGCCGGTTGCGCAGGTCGACACCGGTCACGGAATCGAAGCCCAGCTCCTTGAAGGTGCGCGCGGGGTCGAGGGCCTGCGACGATGTGTGTCCGAGTACGGCTGCGGCGTGCGTCCTGATCAGGTCCAGGACCAGCTGCTCCCGCTCGGATTCCGGCTGCCCGGCGAGCTGCCCCAGAAGTTCTGCGGCGGCGGGGCGGGAGTCGGTCGCCGCAGCCGTGTCGTCTGTGGTCTCCGGTACCTTGCTCGCTTGCGAGGACCATCCGGCGTCGAGCCAGTAGCGCTTGTGCTGGAAGGCGTACGTCGGCAACTCGACCCGCTCACCGGCGGACAGTACCGCGCGCCAGTCGACCGGCGCCCCACCCACGAACGCCTCGGCCTGCGAGGTCAGCAGACGTGCCTCGCCGCCCTCGTCGCGGCGCAGCGTCCCGCAGACGACGCCCGGTACGACACCGGGGCCGGCCTCCTGCGCGACCTCTTCCAGGGTGTCGTTCATCGCGCCCAGCAGCACCGGGTGCGGGGTCACCTCGATGAAGAGCTGGTGTCCGCGGCCCGCCAGGGCCCGTACCGTGCGGTCGAAGTGGACCGTGGCACGGAGGCTGCGGAACCAGTAGCCCGCGTCCAGCTCCTCACCGGTCAGGGTCTCGCCGGTCATCGCGGAGACCATCGGGACACGACCCCGACGCGGAGTGATCGCGGCCAGGGCCGTGGTGATCTCCTTCTCCAGGCGGTCCACCTGAGCGGAGTGCGAGGCGTAGTCCACCGCCACCATCCGCGCCCTGGCACCCTCGGCCTCGAACTCCGCCTTCAGCTCCTCAAGCGCGTCCGGCTCACCCGAAACCACCGTCGCCGAAGGCCCGTTGACCGCCGCCAGCGACGCACGCTCACCGAAGCGGACAAGACGCTCCTCGACCTCGGAGGCCGGGCGGCTGATCGAGAGCATCCCGCCCGCACCAGCAAGCACCTTCAGGGACTTCGAACGCAGCGCCACCACCCGGGCGCCATCCTCAAGGGACAACATCCCCGCAACCGTCGCCGCCGCGATCTCCCCCTGCGAATGCCCGACCACAGCCTCCGGGGCGACACCGGCCGCCTCCCACACCGCAGCCAACGACACCATCACCGCCCACAGAGCAGGCTGAACCACATCAGCCGCCTCCAACGCGGGCGCACCCTCCGCCCCCGCCAGTACGTCGTCCAACGACCAGTCCACGTACGGCGAGAGCGCCTCGGCACACTCACCCAGCCGCGCCGCGAACACCGGCGAAACCCCCGCCAGCTCACACCCCATCCCCACCCACTGCGAACCCTGACCCGCGAACGCGAACACCGAGCGGGAGCCCGAGCGGGCCACCCCGGAGACCACCGAACCCGAAGGCACACCGGCCGCCAGACTCTCCAGCCCGGCCACCAGCTCCGTACCGTCACCGCCCACCACCACAGCCCGGTGCTCGAACACCGAGCGCGTCGTCGCCAACGACCACGCCACATCAGCCGATTCCAGCTCCGGGCGGGCAGCCACCCACGCCCCCAGCCGCTCCCCCTGCCCCGCGAGCCCCGCAGCAGAACGCCCCGACACCACCCACGGCACCACCGCACCGGCACCCGATACCAGTGGCGTCGGAGGCTGCCCGGCACCGTCCTCCACCGGGGCCATGACCGCCGGGGGCTCCTCCAGGAGCAGGTGGACGTTGGTGCCGCCGAGGCCGAAGCCGGAGACGCCGGCTCGGCGGGTGCGCGCACCGGCCGGCCACGGGGCCGGAGCGGTCAGCAGCCGCACCCCGCCGGATGCCCAGTCCACCCAGGGGGTCGGCTCGTCCGAATGCAGTGTCGCGGGGAGTTCGCCGTGCCGCAGGGCGAGCACCATCTTGATCACGCCTGCCACGCCCGCGGCGGCCTGGGGGTGGCCGATGTTGGACTTCACCGAGCCCAGCCACAGCGAGCCGCGCTCGCCGCGCTCCTGGCCGTAGGTGGCCAGCAGCGCCTGCGCCTCGATCGGATCACCCAGCCTCGTACCGGTCCCGTGCGCCTCCACCACGTCCACATCGGCGGGCGTGAGGCCTGCGTCGGCCAGGGCGCGGCGGATGACGGCCTCCTGGGCCGTGCCGTTCGGTACGGTCAGCCCCTCGCCGGCGCCGTCCGAGTTGATGGCCGAACCGCGCAGCACGGCCAGTACGGAGTGGCCGTTGCGTACGGCGTCGGACAGCCGCTCCAGGACGAGCAGGCCGACACCTTCCGACCACACCGTGCCATCGGCGGCGGCCGAGAAGGGCCGGCACACCCCGTCCGCCGACAGCGCCCGGAGCCCGCTGAACGCGACGAAGTTCCTCGGAGTGGCCATCACGGACACCCCGCCGGCCAGGGCCAGCGAACAGTCGCCGGACCGCAGCGCCTGCACCGCGAGGTGGACGGCGACCAGGGAGCTGGAGGCTGAGGTGTCCACGGTGAGCGAGGGGCCGTGCAGCCCCAGCAGGTAGGAGAGCCGGCCGGACATCACCCCGGGTGAAGTGCCGGTGAACAGATGGCCCTTGACGCTCCCCGGTGCGCTCTGCAGCCTGGGACCGTACTCCCGAGGCTCGGCGCCGACGAACACGCCGGTGCGGGAGCCGCGGATGTCCGACGGGACGATGGCGGCGCTCTCCAGTGCCTCCCAGGACGCCTCAAGGAGCACCCGCTGCTGGGGGTCCATGGACAGCGCCTCGCGCGGCGGGATGCCGAAGAACGCGGCGTCGAAACCGGTGGCGTCGTCGAGGAACCCGCCGCGAGTGAGGTACGTCGTCCCGGCGCCGTCCGGGTCCTCGCCGTACAGGGAGTCCAGGTTCCAGTCCCGGTCCTCCGGGAAGCCGGAGAGCCCGTTGCGGCCTTCGGCCAGCAGCCCCCACAGGTCCTCGGGCGAACGGACCCCGCCGGGGTAGCGGCAGCTCATACCGACGATCGCCAAAGGCTCCGCGCCGGATGCGGCGGTGTCTCTCAGGGCCGGCCCATCGGTCTCGTTCACAAGTCCCTCGGTATTCCGGAAGTTGACTGCGGTACCCCGCCGCCGGTCCTCCGGCCGGAAAGGGGGCCGGACGACCGGATGGCTGCGGCGGAGAGGCTCGACGGAAGGGGCAGAAAGTGGAGCGGGAGGGTCCGTCGGATCGGCCGCGACCCCGGTCGGTGGGCCCGTGCGCGGGCCCGGTGGCCCCGGTCGGTGGGCCCGGTCAGCGGCCCTGGTACGCGGGCCGCCGCGACCTTCGCACCGTCAGCCGACGGGATCCTTCTCCCCGGTGTGTGCGCCGGTGTGTGCGGCCAGGTCCGGGGCGGTCAGGTCCGGGGCGGTCAGCTTCATCGTGGACGGTGCCTCGCGGCGGTCGGCGTGCAGGTGCAGCTGCTGGACGCCCTCCCCGGCGGGCTCGCCGAGCACGGCGAGGCAGGCACAGGAGTCGTCGGCGAAGCCGGCGAACCGGTAGGCGATGTCCATCATGCGGTTGCGTTCGGTGCGCCGGAAGTCGGCGGCGAGGTGCGCACCGGCCCGTGCCGCCTGATCGATGAGCCAGTTGAGCAGCACCGAGCCTGCGCCGAAGCTGACCACCCTGCAGGATGTGGCCAGCAGCTTGAGGTGCCACAGCTCCGGGTGGCGGTCCAGGAGGAGCACGCCGACCGCGCCGTGCGGGCCGAAGCGGTCGGTCAGGGTGACGGTCAGCACCTCGTGGTCCGCGTCGGACAGCAGAGCCCGCAGCGTGGCGTCCGAGTAGTGCACACCGGTCGCGTTCATCTGGCTGGTGCGCAGGGTGAGTTCCTCGACCCGGGAGAGGTCCTCCTCGTCGGCCCGCTTGATCGTCATGACCAGGTCGAGGCTGCGCAGGAAGTCCTCGTCGGGGCCGTTGAACGTCTCCTTCTCGGCCTCCCGGCGGGCGCCCGCCTGGTACATCTCGCGGCGGCGGCGGGCGTCGACGGTGACGGTCTCCGGGGTGAACTCGGGCAGCCCGGAGAGTGCGGTGGCCTGCTCGGCCGGATAGCACCGGACGTCGGGGGCGCCGTAGTTGACCTCGGCGCGCTCGGTCGGCTGGTCGTCGATGAACGCGATGGTCCGCTCGGCGAAGTTCAGCCGCTCGGCTATCTCCCGGACCGCGTCGGACTTGCGGCCCCAGCCGATCCGGGGCTGTACGAAGTACTCGGCGAGGCCCAGCTCCTCCAGGCGCTTCCAGGCCAGGTCGTAGTCGTTCTTGCTGGACACCGAGTGCAGGATGCCCCGGGAGTCCAGCTCCACCAGGGTGTCCAGGATCCCGGGGAACGGTTCGACTTCCGGGTCCTCCAGCAGGGTGCCGTCCCAGACGGTGTTGTCCAGGTCCCAGACCAGGCACTTCACGAGAGTTGGCTTGTCGGCCACGGGGTCTCCTACGGGCTTCGCTCGCGTCAGGGTCTTGCGGGCCGGCGGACGCGAGCCGAGGGGTGGAATCGGACGGACGGGGATGGTGGGACGGGCGGGAACGGTGGGACGGACAGGGGCGGTGGGACGGGCGCCGGAGCCGGCACCGGTGTGCGCGGCCCGGCGGTGTCAGCCGGCCTTGGTGCCGGACAGCACGTGGTCGGCGAGGATCAGCCGGCAGATCTCGTTGCTGCCCTCGATCAGCTCCATGAGCTTGGCGTCCCGGAAAGCGCGGGCCACCACGTGCCCGTCAGCGGCGCCGGTCGAGCCGAGCAGCTGGACGGCGGTTGCGGCGCTCCGGGCGGCCTGCTGGGCGCCGACGTGCTTGGCGAGGACCGCCATGGCGCCCATGTCCGGGGCCGCCGCGTCCCACTGCCGGCTGGCGTGCTCGCAGGCGCGGAGCGCGACCTGTTCGGCGACCAGCAGGTCGGAGAGGTGCCCGCGTACCAGCTGGTGCTCGGCGAGCGCCACATCTCCCTGGTGCCGTTGCCTCACGTGCCGGGCCGCGGCCTCCAGGCAGGCCCGCAGGATGCCGACGCAGCCCCAGCCGATGGACATCCGCCCGTAGGAGAGCGCCGTCGTGAACAGCATGGACAGCGGCTGTCCGCCGCCTCCGAGCACGTGCGTGGCGGGCAGCCGGACGTTGTCGAGGCGGATGTCGGCGTGCCCGGCGGCCCGGCAGCCCATGGGGTGCGGCACCGGTTCGATGTGCACGCCGGGCGCGTCGACGGGGACGACCGCGGCGGCGGCGCCGTCACCGTCCCCGTACCGGCCGACGATCAGCACGAAGTCGGCGTACCGGGTGCCGGTGACCCACTTCTTCGCGCCGTCCACGACGAACCCGTCGCCTTCTGCCTTGATCCTCGTGCGCATGGCCGCCAGGTCGCTGCCCGCGCCGGGCTCGCTGAAGCCGACCGCGGTGAGCTTCCCGCCGGTCAGCTCGGCGAGCAGGGCACGTCGCTGGGAGCGGTCGCCGAAACGCTGGACGGTCCAGGCCACGATGCCCTGCGAGGTCATCACCGACCGCAGCGAACTGCACAGGCTGCCCACGTGGGCGGTGAGTTCCCCGTTGGCGGAGCTGCTCAGGCCGAGGCCGCCGAAGCTCGCCGGGACCTGCGCGCAGAGCAGGCCGCGGGCGCCCAGCGTGCGCAGTACATCGACGGGCAGCTCACCCTCGACGTCCCAGCCGGCTGCCCGGTCGCCGACGAGCTCGCTGACCAGCGCGCGCTCGTCGTACAGGAGTTCCGGCATCTCAGTCCGCCTCCGCCGTGCCCTGCAGGCGCAGCACGAGGTCGGTCATGGTCTGCACGGTGCGGAAGTTGTCCAGCTTGAGGTCGCCGCCGACGATGGCGATGTCGTACGCCTCCTCAAGGTGGACGACGAGCTGCATGGCGAACATGGAGGAGACCATGCCGGAGGAGAACAGGTCCTGATCCGGCTCGACGGTGGTCTGGATCCGCTCGGAGAGGAAGCCGAGCAGCTCCTTGTGCAGGGTCTCCGCGGTGAGCGTGCTGGTTTCGCCTTCGACGGTCATGAGGCGACCTTTCCGTAGTCGTAGAAGCCCCGGCCGGTCTTCCGGCCGAGGTCGCCGTCCCGCACTTTGGCGAGCAGCAGGTCACAGGGGCGGCAACTCTCGTCCCCACGGCGCTCGTAGAGCACGTTGAGGGAGTCGACCAGGTTCTCCAGGCCGATGAGGTCGCCGGTGCGCAGGGGTCCTGTCGAGTGGCCCAGACAGCCCTGCAGCAGGTTGTCCACCGTCTCGACGGACGCCACGCCCTCCTGGACGAGCATGGCCGCGGTGTTGATCAGCGGGTGCAGCAGCCGGTTGATCACGAATCCCGCGGAGTCCTCGATGACGAGGGACTCCCGGCCGAGGAGGGTGAGCAGCGCGGTGGCGCGTTCCAGGACGTCGGGGGAGGTACGCGGGCCGCGGATGACCTCGACCATCTTGATCATGTACGCGGGGTTCATGAAGTGCACGCCCAGGAGGTCCTCGGGGCGTGCCGTCCATGCGGCCATCTCGTCGATCGGGATGCAGGAGGTGTTGGAGATCAGGGTGGTGCCGGGCGTGACGAGCTTGGAGGCCGCGCTGAGCACCTCCTTCTTGACCTCGGCGACCTCGGTGACGGCTTCGACGACGGTGTCGGCGTCCGCGATGTCGTCCAGCGACGCGGTGAGCGTCAGCGTGCCCTGCGGGCGGCCTTCCGGCAGCACACCCATCAGCTGGGCGTGCCGCAGCTTCTGCCGCACGGTGCCGCGCGCCTGGTCGAGTGCGGTCTCGTCCACCTCGACCAGGACGACGTCGACGCCATGGCCGAGTGCCAGTGCCGAGATGTTCGTGCCCATCACGCCGGCGCCGATGACGGCGAGCCGGTGCTCATCGAAAGCAGTGCTCATGGTCTCTTTCCTGGGTTCGGTGGGCCCGGTCGCGTCGGTGGGCCCGGTTACGGGCGGCCGGTTCTCTCCTGGCGGTGCTGCCGGGGCCCTGCTTGTTCCGGTTCACCCGCGCACCCTCGCGGCGAGGGCAGCGGGGGTCGGGTGCTTGAAGACGTCGCGCAGCCGGAGGGCGGTACCGGTGAGGTCCTCGACCTTCTGCGTCAGCACGGCGGCGAGCAGCGAGTGGCCGCCCGAGTCGAAGAAGTTGGTCTGCGCGGTGGCCTCGGTGTCCAGGAGCTGCTGCCAGATCCCGACGAGGTCACGGACGAGCGGGTCGTCCGCGGCGGTGTCATCCGCGGTGTCATCGGCGGCGGTGCCCGCGGTGGCTTCCGTGCGGGCCTGCCAGCTGAGGGTGCCGTCCGGGTGCCACTGGGCGAGCCGGCCGGTGCGGTGGTGGCGTCCGTACCCGGGGTGGTCCGGGAAGGCAAGGCCGCCGGCGTCGTCCAGGGCCAGGCCGGTTCCGGCGACGCACAGTTCGCCGCGTACGCCGACGGGCAGCTCCCGTCCGTCGCGGGCGGCGACGAACGCCCGGGTGTTGCCGATCGGCCGGCCCCTGCGGGTGTCCTCGGGGGTGGTGACCCGGCCCGAGAGGGCCCAGCCGGTGGTCTCCTGGGCGCCGTAGCCGCAGTACAGCCGGCAGTCGGCGGCGAGCAGTTCCTTCGCGGCCCGCGCGGACAGCTCGTCGCCGGGGGCGAAGACCGTCAGTCCGGACAGCCGGCCACCGAGTTCCTCCAGCAGCCCGGGCGGGGTACCGGGCGGGACCGCGAGGACGCTCGCCCCGTGCCGCTCGGCGACCGCATGCCGCTCGGCGACCACGTGCAGCGCGGTGGCGTCGGTGCGGGCCTCATCGGGTGCGATGACGAGCCGGGCTCCGGCGCTCAGCGCCAGGGCGGTGTCGAAGAGCGCGTCGAAGGTGCCGGGCCGGGCGATGCTCAGCACGCAGGTGCCGGGCCCGACGCCGAGTTCCCGGGCGAAGTGGCCTGCGGTGTCCGCGATTCCGGCGTGGCTCAGTACGGTTCCTGCCGGTTGCCCCGCGTCCGCCGGGGCGGTCAGCCGGCAGGCGGGTGCGTCCGGTTCGGCCCCGGCGCCGTGCCGCGCGACGGTCGCTCCGGGCTGCTCCGGGCCGCTCTCCGGGAAGGCGGGCTCCGCGCCGCTCTCCGGGAACGCGGGCAGTGGCAGGACCGGGGGCAGCTCGGCCTCTGCGGGCAGCTGTACCGCGGCCCCGGCCAGTACAGCTTTCACCCCGGGCCGTGTCATCTGCTCCGTCAGCAGGGCCGGTTCTGCTCCGGGGTGGAGCGGGAGGCAGACCGCGCCGGCCCGCCAGCAGCCGAGGAGCGCGGCGGCCGTCCCGTCCGGCGGCCCCGCGACCGCCACCACGTCCGCGGCCTGTACCCCGGCGTCCGTCAGCAGCTGGTGTACGGCGTCGGCCGCGGTGTCCAACTGGCCGTAGGTGACCGTGCGTTCGCCGTCGAGTACGGCCGGGCTCGCCGGTCGGCTGCGTGCGTGGTGGAGGAAAGCCCCGTCCACGGTGGCGTGTTGGCCGACAGTCGCGGTGTCGTTGGCCCGGTCGACCGTGGCGCGGTCGGCCTCGCTCCAGCCCGCCTTGCCGCCGAGTGGCAGGTCCGGGTCCTCGGCGGCCGTGACGAGCAGCGCCTCGAACCGGGCCAGCAGGGCCTCCGCGTCGGCGCGGGTCAGCGTCTCGGAGTAGCGCAGCATCAGCTCGGCGCCGGCCGGGGAGCCGACGAGTTCCAGGTCGAACTTGCTGTGCGGGTTCTCCACCGTCAGCAGCCGGGCCGGCATCCCGTCCACCCTCAGCTCGCCGACCGGGGCGCCCGGGAGGAAGTTGAACAGGTGCCGGAAGAGCTGGGTCTCCCAGGACGTACCGATCCCCGGCAGTTCACCGGCGAGTTCGTCCACGGGGGTGCGGGCGTGGGCCATCGAGCCGAGGAAGGCGTCCCTGGCCTGGCGGGCGAGGTCCCGGAAGCTCGCGGCGAGGTTCACCCGGATCCGGATCGGGACGACGTTGACGTGGTATCCGATGGCGCCGGTGCTCGCCCCGCGGACGTCCACCGGGGAGCCGATGACCAGGTCGGGGCCTGCGCCGTGGGAGGCGAGCAGGGCGGCGTAGGCGGCGAGCATCACGGCGCCCACCGGCGCCCGTACGGCACGCTGCAACCGGACCGCTGCCTGCTGTGCTTCGGTGCCGAGCGCCCGGGTGACGCTCTCCCCGGTGAGCATCGGCTGCCGGCCGCGCGGAGTGCCGCACCACAGGCCCAGGCTTGCGGGGTCGAAGCCGTCCAGGGTGCGGCGCCAGTGGTCGAGGTCGGCGGGGCGCGGCTCGGACTCGGCCAGGGCCGGGATCGGTGCCATGGCCTCATCCGGCACCGGCCGGCCGGCCGCGACGGCTTCGTAGACCGGGAGCAGCGCCTCCAGCAGGACGCCGGCCGAGACCATGTCGAACACCAAGTGGTGCACGGCCACACAGAGCACATCGCCGTCGGCGACGGTGGCGGTGCCGACCCGGATCAGGGGGCGGCCGTCGAGCCGGAAGGGGTGGTCGACGAAGGCGGTCAGGTCATCCGCCAGCGGCCCGCCGGTCAGCTCCAGCGGCTCCATGGGGACGGCGAACTCCCCGGCCGGTACGACCTCCCTGACCAGATCGGCGCCGCTCGCCCGGAACACGGTGCGCAGCACCTCGAACCGGCCGGCCACCACGGCCAGGGCCGCGCTCAGCACGTCCGGCCGGAGCCGGCCGCTCACCAGGAGCGCCAGCCCCAGATTGTTCACCCCGGTGTCGGGGACCAGTTGCTCCAGCAGCCAGAGGGCCTTCTCCTTGTTGGTGGTGGCCCTGGTGTGCGCGCCCGCGTTCGTGGCGGCCCTGGTGTGTGCACCCGCCGGTTCCGGAGCGTATTCCGGGACGGGTAGTGACGGGTCCGGCAGAGAGTTCATGTCGGTCAGAATTCAGCGTTGGCGAGAAGGGCGCGCACGGTCGATTCGTCCCGCAGAAGTTCGGCGTGGCCGATGTCGACGGGTATGCGCCGGCCGATTGTCTCGACGGCGTTCACGACGGTGGTGGCTCCGGTCTTCTCCAATTCGGCGTAGTCGGCCGATGTGAAGCCGAGCGCACCGTTCCAGGCCCGTGCCGGGTCGACCTGGGACGAGGCGGAGAGCCAGGTCATGTACGACTCGAAAAGCAGCACCATCTCTTCGCAGCGGGATTCGGAGAGTCCGATCCGCCGGAATGCCGAACCGGCCATGCCCCGGTACAGCTCGACCATCTGCCCGGCAGCATCCGCCATACCGATCGACGGGGCGGCGACGATCTCGGCTGCCTGCTTCCGTCCCTGCTCCGCCTCTTCCGTGCTGAGCACCGGGCCCGCCTGGCCGATCATCTTGTGCATCTCGGACTCCAGCAGCTGCAGATCGGCGAGTTGAGCGTCGAACAGCACCACCTGGGGCATCCTGCCCTGCGCTTCGGCCAGCCGCTCGGCGACCCGGCCCGCGTAGACGGCGCCGACACAGTATCCGAGCACCGCCACGACCTCGTGCTTCTCCCAGTCGCCCGACCGCATCCAGTGGTCGGTGTAGAAGTCGCCCGACGGCCTGTCGGACAGCCGCACCGGCGGCGGCGAGGTCTGCAGGAACCCGTGGCCGGACCAGGCGGAGCCCATCCCCTCCACGAGGTCCTCGAAGCCCGCCTCGTGACGTCCGGCCGCGGGGAAGTCGACGCCGAGTATCAGGGAATTCGAGACGGGCTCGGTTATGACACTCCAGGCGTTCTCGTTCGGCACTTTCTCATCCCATCATCGGAGTTGGCTGACTGATTTCCCCGCACTGCAGCCTGCGGAACTGAGTAACGAAATCCGGTCGGGCGCCGGCATTTCCCGTATTTCAGGAAACCTCTCACCGGTCTTCGGGAGTGCCTTCCCGGAGTGCCGCCGTCAGTTCGCCGAGCAGGAACTCCGCGATGGCTTCCGGCATATAGAGGTCATAGACGAAGCCCTCCGGCAGTGTAAGACCAGTCAGCTCGTTCATTCTTTCCCGCAGTTGAACGGCCGACATCGAGGTCATGCCGAGTTCGAAGACGTCGCCGTACTGCGGGACGGAGTCGGAAGACCCGTATCCGAGCATCGCCGCGATCTCCTCCCGTACCAGTCCGCTCAGCAGCTTCTGCTGCTCGGCCGGGGAGACTTCGGCGAGCCGCTGCCGCCAGTCCGCAGTGGCGGCGTCCGGGCTGTCCGCCCCGGCGCCTTCGTCCCCTCCCGCGGCGCCGGGTGGGCCGTCGGGCTGGGGCTCCCCGTCCGGTGCGACGCTGTCCCGGCGCCAGGCGGAGAACCGCGCCAGCACCGCGCTCAGCGGCATGTCCTCCCGCAAGGGCTCGCCCGCGCCCAGCACCTCGGTCAGTGCGGCCATGTCCTGTTCCGCCAGCGCGGACCAGAATCGCTGCTCGTCAGGGGAGCCCGGGTCGGCCGCCCGCGCTTCGGGAGCGGCCTGGCGGGCCGACGGCTGAGGCCAGTACCGCTGCCGCTGGAAGGCGTAGGTGGGCAGGTCCACCCGGTGTCCGGCGCCCAGGACGGCGGCCCAGTCCACAGCCACACCCCGGACGTGCAGAGCCGCCAGTGCGGAGGTGAACGCCCGGATGCCTGTCTCCCGCTCGCGCAGGGTCGCGGTGACGACGGGCGCACCGTCGCGGCCCGCGCCGCTTTCCCCGGCCTCCAGGGCCTGCGCGAGGGCGGTGGCCAGCACCGGCCCCGGACCGACCTCGACGTAGGCACCGAACCCGGATCCGGCCAGGGCCTCGGCCAACTCCCCTACAGGTACGGCCGGTTCCTGCGAAGCGTCGGGCAGCCAGTGCCCGGCGTCCAGGTCCGGCCCGTCCACCCAGGCCATGGACCGGGTGGAGAAGAGCGGTACGGAACCCGGCCGCGGGTGGACCGCGAGCGGCCTGCGGTCGGCCGTCGGCCGGCCGGAGAGCACGGCGAGCGCGGCCGCGTCGGCGGGCGGCAGCCCCCCCGCCCCCGGGGGGGGGGCGCTCTCGCCCCCCCCCCGCCCCGCCCCCCCCGCGGGGGGGGCGCCCGCCGCGCGCCCCCGCGCCCCGCGGCACACCCCCCCCCCCCCCCCCCCCC
>NZ_JBHYWP010000057.1:0-50687 GCF_042751845.1 Streptomyces sp. NPDC059398
GGCTCCCGGCTCCCGGCTCCCGGCTCCCGGCTCCCGGCTCCCGGCTCCCGGCTCCCGGCTCCCGGCTCCCGGCTCCCGGCTCCCGGCTCCCGGCTTGTCGAGTCTCTTAGTGTATCCAACTCCGTGCGAAAGTACGGCCAGTTTGCCCTTGATCCGGTCAAGTTGTCCGCCGAAGCTGGCGGAGACAGCCAGGTCCACGGGTGTCCTCAGAGCCTGCTCCCAGGGGATGACGGGCAAGCCCAGTTCGCCGAACAGCTCGGCCGTGCCGCTCTGGAAGACGGAGGACCCCGTCGAGGTCACGAGTGTCTGGATCCGGAAGTCGTCATGGAAGAGCGGCAGCACATCCAGCAGCCGTCCGGCAGAGGTGACGTTGTGCACCACGAGCAGAACGCGGCGATGCACCCTGCGGCTCGTCCAGCGCTCGGCGTCTCTCCCCACCGGTACCTTAATGAACGGGACGTTCGTCGCTCCCATCCGTCACTCCCCACTCCCTGCAAGGTCACACCGACCCAACAGCCACCCTAGCCATGCGATCGCCGACGAGGGTCCCGGGGACCGAGGCGAACTCCTCGGGAAGGCTGAACCGGTTCGCCGCCGCTCTGTCGAGCGGCCCTGGGCGGGCGGCCGCTCAGGTTGTTAGGCTGCGCGCATGTCTGATCTCGGGCCCGTAGCCTGGCCGCCCGAGCCGATCAGGACCGAGAGGCTCGTACTCCGTGAGTCCGAGGCCCGGGACCGTGAGGCCTTCATCGAGTTGCTGGCGTCGCCGGAGGTGCACACCTACCTCGGTGGCCCCCGGCCGCGTGACGACCTTGAGCGCGAGATGCCCGGGGTGCCCGAGCGGTGGCCCGGCAGCTTCGTCGTCGATCTCGACGGGGCGATGATCGGCCAGATCCTGCTCAGGAGGGCTGCGGCGCATCATCGTCCGGCTGCCGCGGGGAAGGCCGAAATCGGTTACCTGTTCTCGCCGCGGGCGTGGGGATCCGGGTACGCAGCCGAGGCGTGCGCGGCGGCACTCGGCTGGCTCGACGGCGTCCTCCCCGGTGAGCCGGTGGTGCTCGCCACCCAGACCGCCAACGTCGGCTCGATGCGCCTCGCGGCGAAGCTGGGGTTCACCGAGGTGGAGCGGTTCCACGCGTGGGACGCCGAGCAGTGGCTCGGCCTGCGGCACCCGGTCACGCCGTCCCCCTGAGCCCCAGCCGCCGCGGCAGGGCGCGTTTCTGCTGGGGCGACTGCTTCCGAAGGCTTCCGAGGGCTCCGAAGGTGGGTTCCGGTCAGTCGGCCGCCCGGCCGGGCCACCTGGTGAAGCGCCGCAGTCCCCTTCGGGTGGGCTTGAGCGGCTCGTCCTCAGGGGCGGCCGGGCCCTGAGCCGCGGTCAGGGCCGCCGCGGGGGCGGGGGCCGGCTCGACGTACTGACTGCCCCGTTCGAGCCGGGTGCGTACGGCCTGCGCCATGGTGCGGTGGGACGGGTCCTGCAGCAGGCCCTCCGTCGACAACCGCTCCCACATGTGCAGCAGTTCCTGCCCCCGGGTCACCACCTGGTCACCGTCGCGCAGCCGTTGCCATGCCGCGGTGGCACGGGCCACCTCGGGCGCGGCCCGGTTGAGATCGGTGCGGCAGCGGATGCGCGCCACGGTCAGCGCGAGGACGGTGGAGATCATGTAGTCGCCGCGCAGATAGGCGATGTACGCCTCGATCGCCCGTGCCTCCAGCGACAGATCGTCCTCCGCGTTCCTGCGCAGCGTCAGATGTTCCCGCAGGGCGCTGGCGAGGACGAACGCGGCGTGCAGCTCCTCGCGCTGCGCGTGCTGGATGATCCGCTCGACGCGGGCGAGCGGAGGGAAGGCCGCCTCCTCCGCCGCGGTCCGCTCGGGCCCCGGCGGCAGGTCCTCCTCCTCGCCGATGCTCCGGCTCGACCCGTCGGGGTACACCCGGATCCGCGCCACCTGCTGAACGCTGCGGTCGATGACGGTCGCCGCCACCGGGGCCCCCAGAGTGCGGGCGAACATGGCTATGGCGTCGAGAATCGCCTCGTTGGGCGGGCGTGTGCCGCCCATCTCCAGCAGATGGCCGTTGATCACCGTCGACCCGTCATCGGCGACGTACGCGTCGAGACGGATCAGCGGCTGTGCGCTGAGCGCGGGCAGGTTCCCCTTGTCACGGGGGGACAGTGAGTGGGACATTCGCTCAGACTCCGGGTCGGACTACGCCGAGGATGGGCATGGAAGCGGCGGGCGCGGTGGTGATCGAGCGGCCGGGCCGTGGGGCGTGGACGACCTGTCCGCCTCCGATGTACATGCCCACGTGCGTGGCGTTGTAGTAGATGATCAGGTCACCGGGCCGCGCGGATGACAGGCTGACCCGGGTCAGACCCGCCCACTGCGCCTGCGAGGTACGGGGGATGGGGTGCCCGGCCGCCGCCCAGGCCGCGGAGGTCAGTCCCGAGCAGTCGTACGACGAGGGGCCGACCGCGCCCCATACGTACGGCTTGCCGATCTGGGCCATGGCGAAAGCAACGGCTTTCCCGGCCGCTCCGCTCACCTTCGTTCCGCCGGGACTGTTCCCGCCCGACGGGCCGCCGCTCTGACCGGAGCCCGGCCACTTGGACTTGGCCGCGTCTTCGCGCTGCTTCTCCAACTGGGCCAGCTTGCGGGCCTCTCCCTTCGCCAGCCCCGACTCGATCCGCTCGGCCTCGGCGATCTTCTTCTCTATCTCCGTCTTCGACTTGGCCTTGTCCGCACGGGTGCGTTTCAGCTCCCGCAACTCCTTCTCGGCGGCCTCGGTCCGCGCGTCGAGATCCTCGCCCGCGGTCTTCTGGGCCTCGGAGGCGTTGACAAGGCTCTGCATGGCCTGACTGCTCTGGGCGGCGTCGTCCAGAGCCCGGTCGGCGTGGTCACCGAGCAGCAACTGCAGTCCGGTGGAGCCGAGATAGCCCCCGCGGTACTGGGTACGGGCCGCCTCACCCGCGAGATCGTGCAGGCTCTCCACCCGGTCCTTGGAGTGGGCGAGTTCCTTCTGCAGGGAAGCCAGCCGCTTCGCCTGCTTGGTCGCCTTCTCGTTGGCTCCGTCGTACGCCTCGGTGGCCACCTCGGCCTGACGGTAGAGGCCGTCCAACTCCGTACGGATCTGCTCGATCGACTCGTTGCCCCGCGTCCCGGGGTCGTTCGGAGCGGCGTAACTCGGCCCAGGTATCAGGGAGATCGCGCAGACGAGGACTGCTACGGTGGTCCGGCCTCGCAGCTGTCCGCCGCCGGTCGACACGTTCATCAGCTCCACTTTCAGAGGTCGCGTGCGGACAGCTCGGACGGATCGCCTGCCACCGCGGTCGCCACCACGGGGCATAGGGAGATCTGTTCGACCTGTGAACACACTACCCTCACTCGAACGGCCCACCCCGGTATCCCCGCACGTGTCAACGTCCCCGCGGAACAATGGCCCATCGCGGGGACGGAGAAGTGAATTGCAGGAAGCCCAGCCGTTCTGATCCGGTGTCCGGTCTTCTCGTGCGGATTCCCCGGAGGGGGCTGTTGCTTCCGTACGGCATTGACCGCGACCGGCCAGGTCAGCGTGGTCTCCGCTGGCCTGGCCGGGTGCCGCCGGTGCTGCTGTCAGGACGTCACAGGATCTCGATGGAGTTGACCTTGGGCGGGCGGTTCGGGAACGTGATCTCCGTCCAGCGGTTGATCCGTACGGAGTCGCCGTTGGCGTCGTAGTAGATCAGGTCGTTGTTTCCGGTGGAGATCTTGTCGACCCACCAGCCGCCGAACGCGGTCCGTCCCTTGTTCGCGTAGCAATCCACGCTCTGCCGACCGCCGCTGTGGGACCAGATCTTCAGGAAGTTCTCACCGCCCCGGCACTCGACGTGGTTGATGGCGAAGGCATTGCCGGGAGTGGTCAGCATGATTGCTGCCGCCGCGGCGAACGCCACGGCAGCCGATCGGATGAGTCTCTTCGACTTCATGAACACGTTCTCTCTTTCACGGGAATCGAGCAGGGCGGCGCCCCCGCGCCCGCGGGCACGTGGGGCGCCCGCACCGCGACGGACCCCCCAAGGTCCTTCGCGGTCGCGCACTGAGATTCCCGCGTGACCGGTGCGCTCCGGGATCAACTTGGCCGCGCTCGTCCGAAATTCGCACCTCAATGTCCCGATTTAGGCGTTCGGTTCACTGATGAAACGTTTGGGCGCCTTGGTGCGGTGGGAGGGCGGTGACGTGGTCGGCGGGGGCGGTGGGCGCGCGCCCCGCATGGGGTTCGGCCGCCGCCGTCGGCTGCCGTACGGCGTTCAGTCACCACTGCCGAGGGTCCAGGCCTCGATGTCGCGGTAGTGGATCGGTCCGGGACCGCGGCCGGTGTTGCTGCCGACGAGGTGCAGACGTCCGGCCTGCCATCGACGGCCGGTGAAGCCGGCGAGCCCGGCGGCGATCTCCGTCACGGAGGAGCGATCGTCCCTGCGGGCACGGGCCAGCGTCAGATGGGGGCGCAGCGGCCGGTCCTCGAAGGCGGCTCCGCAGTACCTGGCTACGGTACGCACGTCGGCGGCGAGCGACCGGAGCCCGTCGAGATCCCCGTCGACCCCGCTCCACAGCACGCGCGCGTCGAAGGTCCCGCTGCCGCGCAGCGCCAGGCTGAGAGGCCGGGCGGCAGCGGCGAGAGGTGCGAGCTTCAGGCGCAGGAGAGCGACGGCCGATGCCGGAAGCTCTCCGAGGAACGCGAGGGTGATGTGCCAGTCCTCGATACGGTTCCACCGCATATGAGGGTGTGTGCCGTAGGCGGGGAGCAGTTCGCGCGAGAGTTCTTCCTTCGCGCTGTCGGGCGGGGCGAGGGCGATGAACACGCGGATACTCGCGGGGCCGGTCTCTTCGTTCACTGGGACTTCGTACCGCATTCGGGTGGTCGGACGCGTTTTCGCTTCTGCCGTACGACCGTATCCGGTGCACGGGCTTCCGTGGGCGGGCGCGAGGCGGTGCCCGCTTCTCCGTGGACGCCGGGACGGCGGTCTCCGGCATGGTCACGGAAACGGGTGCGGATGCGGGTTGACCTCCTCCGGGCGCAAGGGCCGGGAGAGGCGCCCGAGGCGGTGGGGGACGGTCAGCACCCGGTCGAGTCCGGAGATGCGGCGCAGATGATGTCCGAAGGTCATCGGGAGCAGTCCGGGGACGACGGCCTTGACACAGGACAGTCCGGACGCGGCGTGCACCGGGGTGGTCTGGTCGACGACGATCGCTTCGAGACCGTTCGCGGCGAAACGGCTCACCAACGTGTCGAGATCCGCACGCAGATCGGTGTGGCGGGGCCAGGCGTAACGGTCGGCGAGTTCACGCAGGTTCAGGCGTTCCTGTGGCGGCCGGCCGCCGGGGGCGAGGAGGAAGTCGAGGCGGCGGGCGGCGACCGGATCGCAGTACAGCAGCGCGTGGTCGTCCATCAGGCGGACCTGCTCGGGGTCCTCGCGCATCCGGGCGGCGTCCTCCCTACGCTGCGGGTAGATCAGCCCGTACGCCTCGATGGCGGTGACCAGTTCGTGCAGTGCGCCGAAGATGCCCCGTTCGGGGTCGAGTCCGGAACCCCCGGCGCAGAGCACGGCGGGGCGGGGCGCATCGTGTCCGGAGCCGGGAGCGGGCCGCGGCCGAGTGTCCACGGCGGCGGCCCAGAAACACGGAATGCCCTCGGCGCCGGTCACGTCGAAGACTTCGACGCGGTAACCGGTGCGCTCCCGGATCCGGTCGGCGAGCAGGCCGATCCGCCGGTCGCGCGCGGTGTGCAGGTCGAGCGCGGGCGCCGGCACACGGGCATACCAGGTGAGCAGGAACGCGTCGCGCTCCGCGAGTTCCAGGAGCCCGTACAGGGCGGCCTCCTCGACGCAGCCGCCGAGGGCACAGCCGTTGGAGATCTCGGAGACGAACGGCCTTGCGGGGTGCGGCCGGTGGCGGCCGAGACGGTAGTACGCCAGGCTCTCGGGCACCAGGACCGGCTGTTCGCGGGTGAGGGAGTAGCCCCAGACCCACGGCAGGCCGAGGTCGGGGTGGTACGGCTGGAAGGGGAAGCCGGGTTCCTGGTAGCGGCGGGGTTCGTGGCTGCCGGTGGTGGCCGGGTCCAGTACGCCGCCGGGGTACCGGGCGGCGAGTTCGCGGTGACTGCCGTGCATCACGGTGGTCCGCCCTCCCGGGTGGCCTCCGCCGAGCCGCTCCAGCGCCTCGGCGATCGCGGTGACCCTGGCGGTACGGAAGTCGAGCGCACGGCCGTACCCGCCGTCGACCGACTCGGGCGGGCCGACCTTGGCCTCGGAGAACGGCAGGGTGTGCAGTCCGCGGTTCCGCAGCCCCTTGAGTACACCGGTCTCGTCGTCGACGTAGCGGGCTTCCAGTACGGCCCGCTCCGCGCGCAGGTCCCGGACCCGCAGGACCCCGGGGTCCGGTTTGGGCCGGGGGACGCGGGGGATTTCCGCGTGGGCCGGAGCGTCATCGGGCAGGCTGCCGCAGCCGGGGCAGTGGGGGTCGGGCAGGAAGACATGCCGGGTGATCCCCAGGTCGGTGAGCCGGAGCATGGTGACGGCGTCCTCGGCGGCCCCGGCATTCTCGGTGGCCCCCGCGGCGGTGAGCCCGCTCAGGGCGAGGTTCGCGGCGAGGTCGGCGGCGATCGGGGTGAGCAGCGGGGAGACGGTGCCGGTGAGACGGCTGCCGTAGGTGGCGAGCAGGGCCGCCGCCTCCGCCGCGTCGGCACGCGCTCCGGCACGGCGGGCGGCGAGACAGCGGTGGCAGCCCGGTGCGCCGGGGCGGATCTGCGGGCCGATGACCACGCGGTCCAGCTCCGCGACGACGAGCAGGAGCGGATGCCCGTCGGCAACCAGGTCACGCACCCGTTCTGACGCGGCGTCGGGGGTGTCGGCCGCCAGCAGCCGGACCCCGGTCCGGGGCAGCGGCACGGTGCCGGAGCGGCGGACGAGGGCCTGGCCGAGCAGGCCGCCGTCGTGGTGCACCCGGGCGGAGGCCGGCAGGAGGTCGTCACTCATCGCAGCGCACCGCTTTCAGCAGGCAGGGCAGTATCCCGGTGGCGGCCGGATCGTGGTCGAGCGGCACGAGCAGGGTGCCGTGCGCGGGGCCGCGCCGGTCGCGGAGCGCCTCCGCCACCGCCTCGTCGAAGGTGGCAGCCGAACCGAGCCCCCGGGGCGCGGACGGGCCCTGCGTACGTACGGCCGACGCCGGAACCAGGTGGGCCGTGCCGCGCTCGGGACACCACGCCCAGAGGGACGGCCCACCGGATGCCGCGACGAACCGCCGGGGGTCCAGGGCGAGCAGCGCGTAGCGCGCCAGGGCACGCCGTGCGGTGCGCAGCCGCGCCGTGGTGAAGTCCCGGCCCGTGGCGTAGACATGGTGATCGGCCAGGCCGGTGCGCGGGTCACGGACCAGGGCCCGGGAAGCGTGCCGGGGGAACTGCGGAAGAGCCCCCTCGTCCAGCTCGGCGAGCAGGCCGCCGCGCGGGTCGACGCAGGCCGCGGCGCGCCGGGAGAACTCCTCAGGACCGACGGCCGGTCCGTCGCGCAGGGAAGCGATCCCGGCGAGGAACTCCGCCGCGGACTGCGGCGCCGCCGGCAGTGCGGCCGGGTGCGGCCGGTAGGGGTGGCGGGTGGTGGTCAGGGTCGCGATGTCCAGCCGGACGAGCGGTTCCGGCTCGCCCGCCCTGCTGGTCGACGGGGCCAGGAGGGCCCGCTGGAACCGGTGCGCCAGCAGAGCGGCGGCGAACTCGGCCGCGTCGGAGTGACATGGCGGGACCCGAGGAGGGGGCTGGGTGCCATGCACGCGCAGCCAGCCGCCCAGCCAGCCACCGGCGGCGCGGTGCGGGCCGGGGGAGAGCGTCTCACCCAGCCACCAGGACTCCGCGTCACGGACGGCGGCGGCGAACCACAGGCCATGGGCACGGCACTCCTCGTCGAGCCGGGCGACGGACCGGGCGTCGTCGCCGGGCGCGAGCAGCAGCAGTGCGTCATGGCCGCCGGCCGCCACCGCGGTCCGGGCCGCCGCGTGGTCGGCCACCGGTGTGACGGCCGACAGGCCGGTCAGCCGCAGAGCGTCGGTCAGGGCCCCTGCCGCGGCCGGAGCACAGAGGATCAGCACGCGCAGCCGTGGGTAGGCCGCGGCGCGCCGCTCCGTGTCCGGAGTGGCCCGGTCCGCCAACAGGCCGTGGCGGTCGATGAGCTGGAGCACGCGCAGCACCGTCGTGCGACGCGCTCCGTCGAGGCCGTCGAGCAACTGCTCCACCGTGCGGGTGCCGTCCAGGAACGGAGTGAGCCGGTCCAGCCACCCGGCGATACCGGGGGCGGCAATCAGGTCGGTGCCATGGCTGGAGCGCACATGGACGGTACCGCTGCCGCTCGGGGTCAGGAAGACGTCGGGACGCAGGAGAGGTACGGAGTCGGAGGTGATCACTTTGTCCTCGGCCTGAGAGGGGTCGGTACGGTCGGGAGGTCCGCCAGGGTCACAACGGGCCGCCCAGCCGGGCCAGATGGCAGGCCGGCGTCCCGTTGCCGCGTTCGTGGCCGAGCAGAACGGCGAGCAGCGTGGTGCGGTCCGGGTGCGCGCCCAGTACGGCGTCGGCCGCCGCGGTGTCGACATCGCAGCGGAGCCCGGCGCCGATCCCGGCACGCGCGGCGGCCAGGCCGATCCGCTGGCCGATGACGCCCGCCCGCAGGTTGAGCATCCGGTACCAGCGGTCGCCGTGCCCGGGATAGCCCGACTCGTAGTCGCCGGTCACGAGCACGGCGCAGGCCGCCTCGAAACCCGCCAGTTCTCCCGGACCGCCGGGCGGGAAGAGGCTCCGGGGTGTGGCGCCGCCGGTGACCGGTCCTAGCTGACCGGTGCGTGGGTCGAACCGGTGACAGCCGGCTTGCAGTCCGGTGACGCGGTGGGCCACCACGTACAGCTCGCAGTCGGCCGGGACGTCATGGCCGAG
Source organism: Streptomyces sp. NPDC059398 (assembly GCF_042751845.1). Classification (NCBI taxonomy): domain Bacteria; kingdom Bacillati; phylum Actinomycetota; class Actinomycetes; order Kitasatosporales; family Streptomycetaceae; genus Streptomyces; species Streptomyces sp. NPDC059398. The sequence continues at coordinate 8,941 of NZ_JBHYWP010000057.1, forward strand.
GGATGTCCGGGCACCCTCGTCCAGGGGTATCGGGCGGGCCGCCTCCGCCACGGCCGCGAGCAGGGTTTCCGACGGAACGGGGACCGGCTCGAAGCCGGAGCGGGCCGTGTGGCGGCGCAGCAGCGGCGCGTCCGGCTCGATCGCCCCGGGCGTCCGCGCGGTGACGACCGAGTGGACGTGCTCCGCTGCGGAGTCGAGGCCGAGCAGGCGGCCCACTTCCCCGTCGGCGAAGCGCGTATGAGCGGTCGGCGCGGCGCCCGCCGACTCCAGCAGGGTGAGGGCCTGCCCGGTCAGCACGCCGGTGTCGAGTGCCTGCAGCCGGTGGCCGAAGGGACCGTAGCGGGCCAGATTCGCGTCCAGGCGACTGGTGATCAACAGGACTGATTCCGGCAGTTCGAGAGGCGGTCGGTCCAGTGTGCGGGTGAGGTCGGCACGCAGGTCGGCGGGGGAGAGGAGTTCGAGTGCGTGAGCCGTCGGCAGATAGTGGCAGAGCCCGGACGCGGTGGCCGTGTACACCTCACCCGGGTAGGTGCCGCCGCCGGACGGCACCGGCCGCCCGGCGGCCACGCCGGTGCTTGTCCAGTCGACCCGGGTGACGCCGTTGAGCAGGGCGAGGAGCGCGCCCAGACACTCCAGGAGTGCGGCAGGACCGCGGTCGCCCGACGGGGACGGGAAGGCCGGGGGGAACGGCAGGGGCAGGACGGGCACACCCGGATGGTGCCTGGGTGCGGTGCTGCCGGCCGCCGGGTCGATGGTGGGCAGCACACTGCCGTGCCGTGCGTGGTAGCGCCGCGCCGCCGCCCCTCCGGTGTCGGCGGGCGGTGGGTAGGCGCCGGGCGGGGGAGCCGGTGAGGCGGTCCTCATCCGCGTGCCCGTGCCGCGCTGGTGGTGCTCTCCGGCGTACCCGGGTCGTCCGCTGCGGTGGCCAGGACCAGTTCGAGCGCGCTGACCCCGTAGACCTCCTCCACCGCGTTGGCCGCGAGGTGGCAGAGCAGATAGCGCGTGAGGCCGGGCAGCCCGAGACGGGAGAGGTGGAGGTAGGTGTAGTTGAGCATCAGGCGGTAACGCAGGAAGCGCGGGTCCCGGTACATCATCTCCTTGTACGTGGGGCTGCCGCTGATCGCCCGGTGCAGCGGGCTGGCTGTGAGCAGTTCGCCGAGGCCGTTCTCCTCGTCGGCCGGGATCTCCGCCTCGGGGATCTCGCCCGCCTCGTACAGACCTGTCCAGCGGCTGCCCAGCGGGTCGATCGCACCCACCCACCGGTGCAGCGCCGCCGACAGGCCCGGCTCCGCCGCGGCCCCGGTATCCGGTGCCCCGGGCTCGGTGACCGGGGCGTCGAAGGCCGCGACCACGGCACGCACCTGAGCGGTGAGCAGTGCGCTGTTGGCCGCGTACCGCTGCTCGAAGGCGTCCCGCACCCCGGGACCGACGGTGCTCAGGTAGCCCTCGGCGTGCGAGCGGAAGGAGACGAACCCGCGGCGCACCGAAGGGTCCTGCGGGTGCCGGCAGAGCGTGTGTGCGGTGGCGAGCATCAGGCGCAGGGCCAGCGTCTCGCGCGGCAGACCCGCGGCGACGGACTCCAGGTGTTCGAACAGCAGGTCGTTGGTCCGCTGGTAGAAGAGGGCCAGCTCGTCCGCGCCCACCGGGCAGCCCAGCACGTCGACCCGGCGGTCGTGCTCCTCCCAGGTGATCGAGTTGTCGGGATAGAAGGGGGTCAGCGGGCCGGGTTCCCGTTCTGCTGCGGCGAGTCGGCGGTGCAGCGGCAGCAGGGCGGCCTCGTCGAGAGGAGCAGCGGTGGACGGCCGCGTCCTCAGAGCTCCGCCGACCAGCTCGGAAACGGCGGGTACCACCAGCCCGGCGAAGACGGCGGGTGTGGCCCGGACCACCAGGCGCAGATGGGGGCCGCGGCGCCAGTGCCGGAGCACGTACGCCGATTCGGCATGACCGGCGCAGCGCTCGATCACCGGCCGTACAGCGTCAAGGATCAGCTGGTCGGTGTCGTCACCGAAGTACGCGATGTGGGCCGCGCGCCACTGCGGCTCATCCGTCTGCGGGATGGCTGTCACGGGAGTCCCTCCTTGGCGGTTCTGTGTGCTGTCCGGGCTTCTCGGGGCGCGGGACCGGCCTCATGGCGGGTCCGCGCCGTCGTGCCGGGCGTGGTCGTGGCTGCTCCGCTGCCGCCGGGTGCTGTGCTGCAGCGGTCGGTCGTCTTCTGTCAGCTCCGTCACGGCCAGCAGGGCCAGGGCACGCAGGCCGGCCTCCTGGCCGAGCCGTATGCCGAGACGGTTGCAGGCCAGATGGGACAGATGACCGGCCAGCCGGGCAGGGAAGGCGGCCTGCGACTGGGCGCTCCGGCAGGCCGCGAGCCATCGGCTCACCGGGTCGGCGCCGGCCGGGGCGTCCACTCCCGGCGGTGCGGCCGTGCGTGCCGCGTGGGCGACGGAGAGCAGGGCGGCGCGCCGGGTCCTGTACTGGGCCCGCACATCCGGCGCGGGCCGTCCCGGCGGGACGCCCGGGTCCGTGGTGGCGGCCAGCAGGGCGAAACAGTGGGCCGTGCGCTGTGCCTGGCTCCATTCGGCCACTATGGCGTCGGTGGCCAGCTCGCTGCAGGTGGCGAACGCGTCTTCGGCGGCCCGCAACGCGGCGCCATGGCCGTACTTGCCGTGTTCCGGCCGGTAGGTGTGGAAGGCGAGGCTGTCGTTCGGGGCCAGGCCCCCGGGCTCGCTCTCCGGCTCCCGCGCGGTCAACTGGGCTGCCAGGGAACGGTACTGGTCTGCCGTCATGGGCTGTGACGGTGGCAGCGCGCGGAACACCGCCGTGGTGTGTGCCTCCAGCGCTGCGCGTACCGCGGGCTCGGCGGCCGCTGTGGTGAGACGGACCCGCAGGCGCAGGTGCGGGCCGCCCTGCCAGTGGCGGAGGAAGAAGAACTGGTCGGCCAGTCCCCGTTGCCGCAGCTCCGCGACGACCGGGGGGATCAGCGCGCTCACCACCAGGTCGAGCGGGTGGCCGGTGAACACATGGGCGCTGACCCAGCGGCCCGCCGGTTCCGGCGCCGCCGCCCCTCCGGGCAGGCGGGTCAGCATGTCCGCTCGCGCCGGTCTGCCGCCGGGAGCGGTGCGGTGGGCAGTTCGATGACGAACTCGGTCGCGTAACGCCGGCCGTCCTGGTGGGCCGGGGCGTCGTGGAGGTCGGGCAGGGCCTCGGTGAACAGCAGGGGCCGGCCCGTGGCCGCGGCCCGCTCGAAGACACGCAGCAGATGGGCGTGGGCGAAATCGATGTACACCGGCTTGCGGTCCTTGTCGTGCAGCGCGGGGCCGGTGAAGCCGTCGGCGGGGCGCGGAGTGAGGAGGCGCAGGAAGCAGCGCAGCGGCAGCCCGAGCGCCACGCGCCAGGTGTGCACGCGGACCAGATACGCCGCGTCCGCTTCCCCGGCGGCGCGGGCGGGTGCCCGGCCGGGGTCGACGAACCAGGTCGCACGGCGCAGGACCAGGGCCCCGACGGTGAGACGGGGCATCTTCGTCCACCCCGCACCGGGCGCCGCCTCCGGGCCCCCGGGGGGCGGGCCTGTCCGCTCCGGCGGGAGCAGCCGCCACAGCTGCGGCCAGTCCGACCAGAAGGCGTAGGAGGTCTGACCGAACGCCTCCGCCAGCAGCCGCGCCTGCAGCGGAAGCAGTGGTGTGGCGAGCAGGCCCAGGTGCAGTGGCCGTATGACACGGCCGGTGGTGCGGTGGGTCAGGCGGAGGCGCTGGGTGCGCCGGTCGTGTACGACATCGAGGTCGGCGGGGCGGATCAGCTGCCCGGCAGGCCGGTCCGATGTGGCACCGTCCAGGTCGATCGCGTAACGGGTGGCGGGCGCACGCTGGTTGAGGGCACTGCCGAAGGCGGCGTCGAACTCGGCGTACAAGGGGCCGTCCGCGGGGCCGCCGGGAGGCTCCTCGCGGGCCGCCCCGGGACGGGCGGATGCGCCGAGCAGGTGGGAGATCCGGGTCCGGCCGGTGCCATGGCCACAGGTGACCGTGTTGAGCACCAGTCCGAGACCGGTGGCCGGGTCGGGCAGCGTCTGTACGTAACAGGCGTGACGGTCGCCCGAGGTGTCCGGCTCGGTCCAGGCGCCGCAGAGTTCACGGACGGCCCGCGGTTCGAGACGGACAGTGCCGTCGGGGGCGAGGGGAGTACGGGCGATCAGGCGGCGCAGTGCGTCCTGCCGCCGCGCGTCGCGCTCGGTGGGAGCGTGCGGCCCGGCCGCGGCCCACCAGGGGCCGAAGTCCTGGAGGAAACGGGTGAACGGCTGCCTGAAACCCGGGCCGTGGACGGTCACGGCCTGCTGGCGGAGTGCTTCGCGCCGAGGTGTGAGGGTGTCGAACGGGGCGAGCAGCGCCGGTACTTGGGCGAGGTCGGCGAGAGCCGGCCGCCAGGCAGCCGGGTCGAGCACGGCAGCCGTGCCGACGGCCACCGTGTGGTGGAAGTACAGCGGGCCGCGGTCCAGCTCTTCGCCCGGACCGATCAGTCCGAGCCGTCGCGCGGCGGCCGTGGTGTGGTGCTGAAGGGCGGTGGCGATGCCCCGGTGGGAGCCGGGCCTGGCGGTTCTGGCGGAGTCGACACGGTCGCGGACGGCGCGCAGGTCCGCGAGCAGGAGGGTGAGGCGGTCGCCGCCGGGCGGCTCCGGCAGGTGCCGGCCGAGCCAGTCGCAGAGCGTGGTGGCGTCGAGTCCCTGGTCGGGCAGGCCGAGACGCATCTCCAGCAGGCCGGTGCGGACGAGCCGCGCGATGACGGCGTCGGCGGTGGCGGTCGTGGCGCTCCCGGTGCCGGAGGCACCGAGCAGGGTACGCAGCCGCGCAGGGCTGCCTGCCTTGTCGACCGCTGCCAGGACCGCGGCCAGCGCCGGTGTGGCGGGCAGGGCACGCACCTCGCCGGACGGGCCCGGCGCGGTGAACAGCCACTGCTCTCCCCCGGAGGAGAGCACCGGTGTGGCCGACGGATTGACGCGCAGCCGGACGGCGCCGTCCACTTCGGGCAGGTGGGCGAGAGCGGCGGCGATCCGGGACAGCGGGAGGAGAGCCGCTTCGGCCGCCTCGGCCCGGACGGAACTCACCAGGGTGACATCGGCGCCGGCGTCCGTCGCCCAGTGGCCGAAGCCGCTCGCGGCGAAGGTGGTCAGCGGGCTGGGCTTGGCCATCGCGCGGCCCGCGTACTTGGCCAGCCGGACGGCTGCCCCGTCCAGCGGCCGCCGCTCCGGCGCGTCGCGCTCCCGTCGGCGCAGGTCCTCGTACAGGTCCGGACTGGCGTAGTCGAGACCGGTGGCGAACGCCGGGTCCTGGACAAGCGCATCGAGGGCCGCTGCCGCCGACCGGGTCTCGGCGGGCAGGACGCGGCCCAGTTCCGCGAAGAGCCCGGCCCGGGCACGGCCAAGAGCGGCGTGGCCGTGGAGACGTCCGGTGAGCGCGGCACCGAGCACATCCGGCGGGGCCGCCGCGTCCAGCAGAGGGCCGATGCGGGCGCCCCGGTGCACAGCTCGGCGCAGCCCCACCAGCCTGGGCTTGAAGGGGCGTGCCGGTTCGGTACCGATCAGGGCGTACAGCGCGTCGCTGAGCTGCGCCGCCTCGTCGGCCAGCCGTTGGTCCAAAGACCCGATACGCAGGGCGAGTTCGGTGCTGCGGGGGACGCGGGAGGCGTCGAGTGCGGTGGTGGGCAGTCCGGCGATCCGTACCCCCACGGGGGCGGTGGACGCGGGAGGCGCCGTCGAGGGCGGTGTGTTCCGGCTCATCAGAACACCACCGGGATACGGAAGGCGGCGCCCGGCCGCATCCTGCCGATGGCCACCTGGAAGAGCACGGTCTCCTCACCCCGGGCAAGCCCGAGCAGACGTTCGGCCCCGGCGGCGTCGTAGCCGTTGTGGACGCGGGCGGCCAGGCCATGACGGGCCGCGACCACGCAGATCAGGTGCGCCGCCGCCCCCGCGATCAGGTGCAGTCTGCGGAAGGCGTCCGCGCCGTACCGTGCGACGGCGCCGGCGCGCCGGACGGCGATGTAGGCGGTACAGGCGGTCGAGCGGAAGTTCATCGACACCCGGCCTTCGGTCTGCCCGATCTGTTCGAGCGAAGCGAGCGGGTCGCCGTCGCCGGTCTGTCGCAGGCCGCCGCCGCTGTGGACGTAGTGGCCCGGGGGGAAGCCGGTGACACGCTGGACGAGCAGGTGGCAGGAGAAGCCGGGGAACGGCGCTGCCGTGAGGGCGGCGTCGAGATCGGTGAGCAGCGCCCGCGGGGATGGCGCCGGTTCCGGGTCGAATATCGCGGCGCCCGAGTGGCGGGCACGGAGCACAGAGGCCAGGTCGGGCGGGAGCCAGCCCCGGTCGGCCGGACGCTGCGCGGATCGCGGGATCTCCAGGTAGCCCATCGGGTGCTCGGCCGCCGGCAGCCGGTTCGCGCAGAGGCCGAGCAGCGTCTCCCGGTCCTGCCCGGGGCGGGTGCGCAGACCGACTGCGGCGGCGACCAGGTGCAGCGCGCCCAGCAGCATTCCTGCTTCCTGGGCGCAGAGCCGTGGAGCGTAGTCGCCGTAGAGCCGGGCGGTACGGGCGAACCGGCTGGTGATCACGATGAACCGGGACCGTCCGGGATCGCACTCCGGATCATCCGTCATCGATGCGTTCAGCAGGACGAGTTGATGGTGCATCGGATCGAACCGGAACGCCGCGGCGGGTGTGACGAGGGTGACCTCGCTCGGATAGCGGCAGCGCGCGGAGGCCACCGCCCGGTGAAGCGGCCAGCCGCCCGGGGTCAGGTCGTGCTGGAACAGGCCGTAGGAGTAGTGCAGCAGCGCGGAGAGGATGGCCGGGTCGGTGAGGGCGGCCGGGGATTCGGGGGTGACCGGGGATTCGGGGGTGACCGGAGGTTCGGGGGTGACCGGAGGTTCGGGGGCGGGCGGCAGGTGGAGCGGCGGCGGTGCCAGCGCAAGGCGTGGCCCGCGGGGGAGCGGGTCGCACTCCGCACCGGCTTCTCCTGGGACCGGGGATCCCGCGGCGAGCGTGGCCGGAATGGCCCTGCGGGAGTAGACCGCGTCGGCCCAGAGCGCCAGTGGGAAGGGGGTCTCGCTCACACGGGCCCGGAGGATCCCGTCGGTTTCGTCGGTTCCCCCGGTCCTGTCGGTCCTGTCGCTTCTGCTCTTCACCCCGCCTCCGTGCCGAGGAAGCGGCCGGTGGCCAGATCCAGTACCGCGGTACTGCCCACCACTGAAGGATCTGCCAATGACGGATCCTTCAGTGACGGATCTGCGCCGCCAACGGCGTTGTCCAGACCCGCCATCCGGTGCAGCAGTTGCCGGCAGAGCTGATGGGCGGCGAGAGCCGCGATCGGACCACCGAGGTAAGGACTGGGGTCTTCCGCCTGGATCAGGCCGTGCTCCCGCACGCCGGCCGGGTTTCCCGGATCCGCCGCGCCTGCTCCGTCGTGATCGTGAGCCGGTCCGCTGCCCGGCGGCCTGCAGGGGGCCGGTGCTGGAGGTTCCGACGCGCTCCCGGGGTCGCCCACGGCGCTGATCACGATGTGATCGCCCTGTGCCACCGCCTCTCCGTACCGAAGGCCGCCGCGTATCGCGAGCGCGCGGGCCCGCTCGGCCGCCTCCGCGTCGAACACGTCCGAACCGAAGAGCACCACGCCCGCGTCCGCGGGCAGTTCGGCACGGTCCCCGCTGAGCTGTTCGTAGCGGAAGCATCCGCCCTCCTGCTGGAGCAGGGCCACACACTCCCGTAGCCGGTCCACGCCCGCAGGGGCTCCGGACGCCTCATCCGCGGTGCCGGGCCGGCGGCGGACATGTGCCACACCCGAGGCGAGCAGGGCGAGCACCAGCGCATGTGCCATCCGCCCGGAACCGAGCACGAGGGGGGCGCAGTCGCGGTACCGCTCGAAGCGGTACTCGGGCGAGTCCGCGCGCGCCGCGATGAAGTCGATCAGTGCCGCGTGGTGCGCAAGGACCTGTGGGCTCAGCCCGTGTGGCAGATCCGCCGTCGCGTCGCGTACGAAGCCTTCCCGGGCCAGCAGTTCCACCAGAGCGCGAACATGCTGCGCGGTCTGTGGCGGGAGGTCGGCGGTGAGCTGGTCCAGAGTGCTGCGACCGTCCAGAAACGGCCGCAGACGTTCCAGCCACGGGTGGATTCCCGGCAGCGCGAAGGCAGTCGTGTGCTGGGGCCCGCGGATCACCACACCCCGGTCGGATGGCAGCAGATGCGTGTCGGGGAGCAGCCTCGGCCTCATCGCCACCTCCATCGGGATTCCTCAGCGGTAACGGCCTTTCGCAGGCGTGGAAGCGCCGGACGAAGTTGCGTTCCTGGGCCTCCGGGCGGCCGACACTAGCGGAGCCTAATGGTCTAGTCCATCCCCTTCACAGTTCCCAATAGTCACGCTAGTGTCCGAACTGGGTGCCCGAACATGTCTGTTGATGCTCCATTAGTTCGAAAGGAGGGCTTGATGAACGAGAACAGCACCGGTTCACCGTCGCTCGCTGCTGCGGTCGCCGACCTCGCGCTGGACCTCGACCTCGGCTCGCTGGCCGGGGACGAGCACAGCCAGTCGCTCACAGCGGGTCACGGCATGACGGAGGCGAGTGCGAGCTTCTGCTGCGCTCCGCCGCCGAACTGCTGTAACTGCAGCTGCTCCTGAGCCGGCAGCGCGTGCCGGGCGAGCAGCCGGCCCGGCACGCGCGTGGGGCCACCGGTGGCGTAAGCGGCATCGAACGGCTCGGCCCCGGCCGGCCGCACCGGGGGCAGGCCGTGTCAGAACTTGCCGTGTCAGAACTTCAGGTGAACGTCTGCCGCCGTAGCCGGTGTTCGGTGTTCTCTGCCGGTGATCTCTGTCGATCCGGGATGCGCAAGAGGCGCGGGTCAGCGCACTCGGCCCCGTGGTTTCAGCGGTACGGGCGGGAGTTCGGGAGCGGACAGCCGGTCGCCGTCGTAGCCCTTGACCTCGCCGAAGCGTGACCCTGTCATCCAGTCCGCGCGTGCCTGCGCGATGTCCTCGTCGGACCGTCCGATGAAGTTCCACCACATGACGATCTCTTCCGCGAACGGCTCGCCGCCCAGCAGCATCAGGCCCGCGTCCGACACCGCGCGCAGCGGCAGTTCTGTGCGTCCGCAGCCGAGGTAGAGCATCGAGCCGGGCTGGACCGGTACGCCGTCCACGGACGCCTCGCCCGACATGGCGAGGACCGCGTACTCGAAGTCCGGCTCCAGCGGCAGGGCGGTCTCCGTTCCCGCTGCGAGGGCCAGGTCGGCGCCGAGCAGCGGGCTGTACGCCGTACCGGGGGAGAGGGCGCCGTCGAGTTCGCCCAGGACGACCGTTGCCGTGAGGCCCGGGGCCTCCACTGTCGGCAGGTCCGCGTGGTGCTGGAAGTGCGGTTCCACTGTGCGGTGGGCTTCGGGGAGCGCCACCCAGAGCTGGGCTCCGTGCAGATAGCGGGCGTGCGCCGCGGGGCTCTCCTCCGAATGGCTGATCGCCCGGCCCGATGTCATGAGCCCCAGCTCGCGCGGGCGCACCGTCTGCAGGCTTCCCGTGCTGTCCCGGTGCAGCACTTCCCCCTCGTGCAGCCAGCTGACCGTCTGGAGGCCCATGTGCGGGTGCGGCGGGACCTGCATGCCCGGTTCGCCGGCGATGTCGTCGGGGCCGTAGTGGTCGACGAAGGCCCAGGCGCCGATCATGCGGCGGCCCAGGTTCGGCAGCAGCCGGCGCACCTCGGTCGATTCGCCGAGTCCCACCCGGCGGGGGCTGAGGAGTTCGCGCACCGGCTCGGCCGGGACGAAGCCGCGGCCACCGCAGACGGAGAGGGCCGCCTGGCGATCGAGATTGCTCATGCTGCACAACCTAGCGCCGCTGCGGGCGACAGTGCGGGGCTCCGTACGCGCGATGACACATCTGGCTCTGGAAGGTCCCAGGTTCCGTCATGGAGGCTTGGGCCAGGTCCGCCCCGACCGGTTGCGGCTTTCCCCACCGGCCGGCGCTGTCCGGCCCCCGCCCTACCGGCCGGGCCGCATCACCCCGAGCCCCGCCCTGACACTCGAACAGACCACCAGGACGGGCACCGTACCCGGTCGCGGACTGCAATGGACGGATGATCGCGCCTCCGCATGACTGCCTCGCGCGCAACGAGTGGATCTGCGGTGCCTATCTGTCGACCCGCAAGACCATCCTCTGGGATGCCGTCCTCCAGCACCTGCAGCTCACGGCGGTCTCCGTGCTGGTCGGGCTGGTGCTCGCCGTTCCCCTCGCGGTGGCGGCCCGTCGCTGGCGGCTGGCCGCCGGTCCGGTGCTCGCGATCACCACCGTGCTCTACACGGTCCCCTCCCTCGCGATGTTCTCGCTTCTCCTGCCGGTGTACGGCCTCTCCGCCTCCCTCGTGATCGCCGGCCTCGTCCTCTACTCGCTCACCCTGCTGGTACGGAACATCCTGGCCGGGCTGCGCGCCGTGCCCGAGGAGACCCGACAGGCCGCCCGCGGCATGGGGTACGGGCCGATCCGGCTGCTGCTCGCCGTCGAGCTTCCGCTCTCGCTCCCCGCCGCCATGGCGGGGCTGCGTATCGCGACCGTCTCGGCCGTCTCGCTCGTCACGGTGGGCGCCATCGTCGGATACGGCGGCCTCGGCAACCTCATCTACAGCGGTATGAACACCTACTTCAAGGCCCAGGTGCTGACCGCGTCCGTGCTCTGTGTGGTCATCGCGGTCGCCGCCGACCTCGTACTGCTCGGCGTGCAGCGGCTGCTCACACCATGGACCCGCGTATGAACACGCTCTCCTCCGCCTGGTCCTGGCTCACCAGCTCCGCCCACTGGTCCGGCGGTGACGGCATCACGCACCGGATCACCCAGCATCTCTTCCTCACCGTCGTCTGTCTGGCGCTGAGCAGTCTGATCGCCCTGCCGGTCGCCGTGGTGCTCGGTCACATCGGCCGAGGGGGTGCGCTCGCCGTCAATATCTCCAATGTCGGACGCGCCGTCCCCACCTTCGCCGTACTCGTCCTGCTGCTGCTCACCCCGCTCGGCAAGCACGGCGAGTGGCCGACCGTCATCGCGCTGGTGCTCTTCGCCGTACCGCCGCTGCTGACCAACGCCTATGTCGGGATGCGCGAGGTGGACCGGGACGTGGTCAGCGCGGCCCGGGGGATGGGCATGTCAGGGCGACAACTGCTGTTTCACGTGGAACTGCCGCTTGCGTCGCCTTTGATCCTCACCGGTATGCGGATCGCGGCCGTCCAGCTCGTCGCCACGGCCACCCTCGCCGCGCTGGCCGGTGGCGGTGGGCTCGGACGGATCATCACCGGTGGGTTCAATCTCGCCTCCACGCCTCAGGTCGTGGCGGGAGCGCTGCTGGTGGCTGTGTTCGCGTTGCTGGTGGAGGCCCTGTTCGTGATCGGGCAGCGGCTGGCACCCGCTTGGGCGCGAGGCGGTACGGAGTGAGGGCGGGCCCGTCGCACGACCGGGCCGGGCCGTGCGGGCTCTGTCCCCGGCCCCGCCTGTTGTGCGGTGCGGGCCGGGCCCGGCCCCGGCTGCCGCGCGGTGCGTTCCATGCCCGGCCCTGGCTGCTGTGCGGTGTGCTCCTGCTGACAGCCGCCGCGTGCACCACCGGACCCGCCCTGGAGAGCCGCGGTACGGTCACGGCCCCGCCCGGCAACAGCAAGCAGCTGACCATCGGCACCGCGGGTTTCACCGAGAGCGATCTGCTCGCCCAGATGTACGCGCTCCTTCTCCACCGGGCCGGATACCGCACCGACATCCTGTCCGTGACCAATCGGGAACTCTATGAACCCGCCCTGGAGAGCGGCCAGATCGACGTCGTACCGGAGTACGCGGCGACCTTCGCGGACTGGCTGAACACCAAGGTGAGGGGGGCGGGGGCGCCGCCCGCCGGGTCGCCCGACATCCGGGCCACCATGAAGGCCCTGCGCGCCCTGGCGGCCCCGCGCGGCCTCACGGTCCTGAACCCCGGCCGCGCGGTCGACCAGAACGCCTACGCGGTCACCGCCGCCTATGCCGCCCGGCACCGGCTCAGGACCCTCAGCGATCTGGGCAGGTCCGGGCTCGCGGTGCGGCTCGCCGCGGGTGACGAGTGCGTTCGGCGCCCGTACTGCGAGCCGGGTCTGAAGAAGACCTACGGCATCCGCCTCACCGGGATCGACCCCAAGGGCGTCGGTACCACCCCGGCCAAGCAGGCGGTGCAGAACGGACAGGACCAGATGGTGCTGACGACGACCACGGACGCCACGCTCGGCGCCTTCGGCCTGGTCATCCTCCGGGACGACAAGCATCTGCAGAACGCCGACTCCATCGTGCCCGTCGTCAACCGCTCACGCGCCGGGAGCCACGGCGTCACGGGCGCGCTCGACCGGCTCAACGCCGTACTGACCACCAAGGACCTTGCCTCGCTCAACCAGCAGGTGGACAGCTGGCGGCGGCTGCCCGAGGACGTCGCCAGGAACTACCTGCGGTCGAAGCACCTGCTCTGAAGGGCCGCCCGCCGTAACGCCGTTGGCCGGTTACGCATCCGAGACGGATGTGAACTCCACCTCGTCCCGCGCGACCCCGTGCGCGTCCGCGTCCACCGAGCGCCGCAGCGCCTCATGGAGCTTGGCCGGGGTCAGCACACCGAGGAAGTGGTCCCCGTCCAGCACCGCCACCCACCCCGCGTCGTGCTGCAGCATCTCGCTGAACGCCTGCTTCAGCGGCGCCCCCACCGGCACCCATGCCTCCATTCGGCGGGCCAGCGGACCCACGGTGGCGCCCGCCCCCGCCAGGGCGTCCGCGGCCACCCAGCCGTGCAGGCCCCCGTCCTGCCGCAGCACCACGGCCCACCGCGCCCCCTCGGCGCGCAGCCGGCCGGCCACCGTGCCGGCCGTCTCGTCGAGCCGGGCCACGGGGGGCTGTTCCAGGTCGTCCGTCTCGATCCGGGTGACGGAGAGCCGCTTCAGCCCGCGGTCGGCGCCCACGAACTCGGCCACATACGGAGTCGCCGGGGTGCCGAGTACCGCACCCGGTGTGTCGAACTGCTCGATGCGCCCTTCTCCGTACACCGCGATCCGGTCGCCCATCCGGACGGCCTCCTCGATGTCATGGGTCACCAGCAGCACCGTCTTGCGCACGGTCGCCTGGAGCTTCAGGAACTCGTTCTGCAGCCGCTCGCGCACCACGGGGTCGACCGCGCCGAACGGTTCGTCCATCAGCAGGACGGGCGGATCAGCGGCGAGCGCCCTGGCCACCCCGACCCGCTGCCGCTGTCCGCCGGACAGCTGCGCCGGGTATCTGGACCCGTAGATGCCGGGGTCGAGTCCGACCAGATCGAGGAGTTCGGCGGCGCGCTCCCGTGCCCTGGCCCTCTTCCAGCCGACCAGCGCGGGCACGGTGGCCGTGTTGTCGAGGACCGTACGGTGCGGGAAGAGGCCGACCTGCTGGATGACGTAGCCGATGCCGCGCCGCAGCCGCACCGGGTCGATGGCGGAGATGTCCCTGCCGTCCACCAGGATCCGGCCGGAGGTCGGTTCGATGAGCCGGTTCACCATCATCATCGTGGTCGTCTTGCCGCAGCCCGACGGCCCGACGAGGGTGACCAGTTCCCCCTCGGAGACCTCGAACGACAGGTCGTCCACCGCCATCGTGCCGTCCGGGTAGACCTTGCCGACCTGTTCGAACCGGATCATGGAGCAACGCTAACCGCCGGAGCCGCACCCCGCTCACCGGCGGCACCCGCGCGGGCCGGCCGCTGTGCGGGTGACGACCGCCGGGCCGGGCAACCGCCACCGGCAACCGCGGCTGCGGCTGACGGACGGCCTCCGCAGAGTCCTCCGCATAGTCCTCCGAGGAGCGTGAATCGTTTCATTATTGCGAGGGCATATCTGTTTGTCCAGGGCGGACTGTGTGGCTGCCCCGAGTGTCAGGCCGGGCGAAATTTTCTGCTGCACGCCCATTGACGCCGGGTGAACGGCGCCCCTAGCTTCCGTGCAACCGAGTTGAAACCTTTCATGAGTTCGCATCGCATGCCCGCAGCCACCGAGGAGCTTCCATGACCCAGTCCGACCCGGACGCGGGCCCTGCTCCCGTGCTCGCACTGGAGGACGTCTCCAAGTCCTTCGGAGCGGTTCGGGCCCTCCAGGACGTCTCCCTGCGTCTGTTCGCCGGCGAGGCCCACGCCCTCGCGGGCGAGAACGGGGCGGGCAAGTCCACCCTCATCAAGATCCTTGCCGGAGTGCACAGAACCGACTCCGGCCGGATCCTGCTTGACGGCGAACCCGTCGAGTTCTCCGGACCGGCCGGCGCACGCGACGCGGGTGTCGCCGTGATCTACCAAGAGCCGACGCTCTTCCCCGATCTCTCCATCGCCGAGAACATCTTCATGGGCCGTCAGCCGCGCCGCGCGCTGCACCGTATCGACCGCAGGGCCGTCCACGAGGCGACCGCCGTGCTGATGCGCAGGCTCGGTGTGCCACTCGACCCCGCGCGGCCGGCCCGCGGCCTGTCCATCGCGGACCAGCAGATCGTGGAGATCGCCAAGGCGCTCTCCTTCGACGCCCGTGTCCTGATCATGGACGAGCCGACCGCGGCCCTCACCGGGAGCGAGGCGGCCCGGCTCTTCGCGGTCGTGGACGCGCTGCGCGCCGAGGGCGCCGCCGTCCTCTTCATCTCGCACCGGCTGGAGGAGATGTTCCGGCTCTGCCGACGCGTCACCATCCTGCGCGACGGACGGCTGGTCGCCACCGAACCCCTCGAAGGGCTCACCGAGGACGACCTCGTACGCCGTATGGTCGGCCGTGACCTCGGGGAGCTCTACCCCAAACAGCGGGCCGCACTCGGCGCGACGGCCCTGTCCGTCAGCAGACTCACCCGCGAGGGCGTCTTCCGGGACATCAGCTTCGAGGTACGCCGCGGCGAGATCGTCGCACTCGCGGGTCTCGTCGGCGCCGGGCGCAGCGAGGTCGTTCAGGCGGTCTTCGGCGTCGACCGGGCGGACGCGGGCGAGGTGACCGTGGACGGGCGGAAGCTGCCGCCCGGTTCACCCACCGCGGCGATGGACGCCGGGATCGCCCTCGTCCCGGAGGACCGGCGCCAGCGCGGTCTCGTCATGGAGATGTCCATCGAGCGCAACATCGGCCTCACCGGACTCGGCAGCCTCGGCCGTGCGGGGCTGGTCCGCCGGACGCTGGAGACCGCGCGGGCCGCGGACTGGGCGGTGCGGCTCCAGCTCAAGTACAGCAGGCTCGGCGACAGCGTCGGCGTCCTGTCCGGGGGCAACCAGCAGAAGGTCGTCCTCGCCAAGTGGCTCGCCACCGAGCCCGGTGTCCTCATCGTCGACGAACCCACCCGGGGCATCGACGTGGGCACCAAGGCCGAGGTCCACCGGCTGCTCTCCGGGCTCGCCGCCGAAGGGCTCGCCGTCCTGATGGTCTCGTCCGACCTGCCGGAGGTCCTGGCCATGGCAGACCGGGTGCTGGTCATGCGCGAAGGGCGGCTGGTGGCCGAACTGCCCCGTACCGACGCCACCGAGGAGTCGGTGATGGCCACCGCGGCGGGACGCGGCGGCAGCGAGGAGACGGCGGCATGACCACCACCCTCGATCAACCGCTGCCCGCGCCGGACTCCGCACGCTCGCTCATCGACACCGTCTTCCGGGCCCGGGAACTGAGCATCGGCGGCGCGCTGGTGCTGCTCATCCTCTGTACCTGGCTCGCCAACCACGGCTTCCTCGACGACCAGGGCATCAAGGACCTGCTGCTCAACTCCTCCATCCTGGTCCTGCTCGCCGTCGGCCAGTCCGTCGTCGTGATCACCCGCAACATCGACCTCTCGGTCGGCTCGGTCACCGGTCTGACCGCCTTCGCCTGCGGCCACTTCGTCTCCGGCACCGACCACAGCGCTCTCACCGTCGTCCTGCTGGGGCTCGGTCTCGGCGTGGTCTGCGGCCTCGTCAGCGGAGCACTCGTCAGCTTCGGACGGGTCCCGGCGCTGGTCGTCACACTCGGGATGCTCTACGTCGTCCAGGGCGCCGACCACGCCTGGGCGCACGGCGAGCAGATCAACGCCGTCAACGTCCCCGACGGGGTGCTCTCGCTCGGCACCGGAAGCGTCCTCGGCATCCCCTATCTGCCGCTGATCTCCGCCGCCGTCCTCGCCGGGACCGCGTACTACCTGCGGAGCTACCGCAGCGGACGTGAGCTGTACGCCATCGGCTCCAGCCCCGAGGCCGCCCGCCTCGCCGGCATCCCGGTCCGCCGCCGGATCCTCGGTGCGTACGCCTTCTCCGGCGCGGTCGCCGGATTCGCCGGAGCGCTCTGGCTGGCCCGCTTCGGCACCGTCGTCGCCGACGCGGCAAACGGCTGGGAGCTGACCGTGGTCAGCGCCGTCGTCGTCGGCGGGGTCGCGATCACCGGCGGCACGGGCGCGGTCTGGGGAGCGGCGCTCGGCGCGCTGCTGCTCACCACCATCGGCAGCGCCCTGGTCGTGCTGAAGGTCGACTCCTTCTGGCAGCAGGCCATCACCGGCGTCCTGCTGCTGGCGGCCATCACCACCGACCGCGTCGTGCAGGTACGCACCACCAGTGCCCTGCGGAAGAGGAGCAGGCGATGAGCACGCTCACCAGGTACGTGCGCTGGGACACCGTGGTCACTGTGCTCCTGGTCGCCGTCTTTCTGGCGGGGGCGGGCACCACCGAGGGGTTCGCGGACACCTCCAACCTCTCGTCGGCGCTCGACGACACGGCGGAGATCGCCCTGATCGCCCTGCCGATGACGCTGCTCGTGGTGGCCGGTCAGGTGGACCTCTCGGTCGCTTCGATGCTCGGGCTCTCCAGCGCGCTCGCCGGGGCCCTGTGGGACGCGGGCTGGACGTTCGAACTGATCGTGCCCGTCTGCCTGCTGGTGGGCGCGGCGGGTGGTGTGCTCAACGGCTGGCTGGTCACCCGGATCGGGCTGCCCTCGCTGGCGGTGACCATCGGGACGCTCACCCTCTACCGGGGGCTGGCATCCGTGGTCCTGGGGGACAAGGCCGTCGCCGACTTCCCCGACACGTACGCGAAGTGGGCGGCCTATACCCGCACGGTGCCCGGCACCTTCGTGCCGTACCCGGTCGCCCTGTTCGCCGTGCTCGCCGTCATCACCGCCGTGGTGCTGCACTGCACCGGCTTCGGCCGCTCGCTCTTCGCCATCGGCGCCCAGGAGGACGCGGCGTACTTCGCGGGCATCCGGGTAAAGCGCGTCAAGATCGCGCTGTTCGCGGTGTCCGGGCTCGTCGCCTCCTTCGCGGGGATCGTCTACACGCTGCGGTACGGAAGCGCACGCGCCGACAACGGCATCGGCCTCGAACTCGTCGTCATCGCCTCGGTGCTGCTGGGCGGGGTCGACTTCGACGGCGGAAAGGGCACCCTCGGCGGCGCGGTCGCCGGGGTGCTGCTGATCGGGCTGCTCGGCAATCTGCTCACCCTCAACGACGTCTCCAACGAGGTCCAGGTGATCGTCACCGGCCTGCTGCTCATCGCGTCCGTCCTCACCCCGCGCGTCATCGGCGCGGTCTCCGCACGGCGCACCACCTCCGGCCAACTCCCCGACCAGGCAACGATCGAGAGGCCCTCAACACCATGAAGCTCCGCAGCACGCCACCGCGCATCCGCGCGCTCGCCGTCACCGCCGTGGTCTGCTCCCTCGCTCTCGCGGGCTGCTCGGGCACCACCAAGGACTCGGTGAAGAACGACGACAAACCCGCCGCGAGCGGCCAGAAGGCCGACCCGGACGCCCCGCTGAAGAAGGGCCTCAAACTGGCCTTCCTGCCGAAGCAGATCAACAACCCCTACGAGCAGATCGTCGACAACGCGGGCATCGCGGCCGCCGGGGAGTTCGGCGGTGGCGGCAAGGAGGTCGGCCCGTCCGACGCCAAGGCGTCGTCCCAGGTCTCGTACATCAACACTCTGACCCAGCAGCGCCAGAACGCCATCCTCATCGCCGCCAACGACCCCAACGCGGTGTGCGGCCCGCTCAAGCAGGCGATGAAGCAGAACATCAAGGTCGTCGCCTACGACTCGGACACCGCCAAGGACTGCCGGCAGATCTTCATCAACCAGGCGAGCTCGGAGCAGATCGGCCGCACCCAGATCCAGCACATCGCCGAGCAGCTGCACCACAAGGGCCAGATCGCGATCCTCTCGGCCACCCAGAACGCGACGAACCAGAACACCTGGATCTCGTACATGAAGGACGAGCTGAAGAAGCCGGCGTACAAGCGGATGAAGCTGGTGAAGGTCGCCTACGGGGACGACGACGACCAGAAGTCCTTCCAGGAGACGCAGGGGCTGCTCAAGGCGTACCCGAAGCTGAAGGGCATCATCTCGCCCACCACGGTCGGCATCGCCGCGGCCGCCCGGTACATCAGCGCCTCCTCGTACAAGGGCAAGGTCGTGGTGAACGGGCTCGGCACGCCCAACCAGATGCGCAAGTACGTCAAGGACGGCACCGTCGCGCAGTTCGCGCTCTGGGACCCCAAGAAGCTCGGCAAGCTGGCCTCGTACGCCGCCGCCGCGCTCGCCTCCGGGCAGATCACCGGGGCCGAGGGCGAGAAGTTCAAAGCCGGTGACCTGGGCGACTACACCGTCGGCAAGGACGGCGAGGTCATTCTCGGCCCGCCCACCGTCTTCGACAGGGCCAACATCGACCGGTTCGACTTCTGAGCGGTCGTACGCCCGCTCGCACGCGGTACGGCAGCGGCCCCGCGCATACCTGACACGACGGGAGCACGGAACACCATGAGCGCACGGACACCTGCCGTCGCCCGCAGGCCCAGGGTCGGGCTCGTGGCGGGCGGACTCGGCGCGTACTGGCCGCAGTTCCCCGAGCTGCTCCCGGGGTTGCGCCGCTCCGCGGCCCGGGTGGCGGAGCGGCTGCGCGGGCTCGACGCGGAGGTGGTGGACACCGGTTTCATCTCCGACGCGCAGGAGGGCGCCGAGGCGGCGGAGCGGCTGCGCGGCGCGGGATGCGACCTGATCGTCTGCTTCGTCGCGACGTATCTGACCGCCACCATGCTGGTCCCGGTGGCCCAGCGCAGCGGCGCTCCCGTGCTGCTGGTCAACCTCCAGCCCACCGAGGCCATGGACCACGCCTCGTTCACCACCGGGGACTGGCTCGCCTACTGCGGTGCCTGTCCGCTGCCCGAGATGGCCAGCACCTTCGAGCGGGTGGGAGTGGAGTTCCGCTCGGTCTCCGGTCATCTGGAGGACGAGCGGGCCTGGGAGCGGATCGGCCGCTGGGTCCGCGCGGCCGGTGTCCGGGCGGTGCTGCGGCGGGGCCGGCACGGACTGCTCGGGCACCTCTATCCGGGGATGTACGACGTGTCCACCGACCTCACCATGGTCCCGGGCAGCCTCGGCGGGCATGTCGAGGTGCTGGAGACCGACGACCTGCGGGTCCGGGTCGAGCAGGCGGACGGAGCCGAGGCCGAGGCGAGGCTGGCGGAGACACGGCGGCTCTTCGAGATCGACGGTTCCGTCGAGCCCGGCGATCTGGTCTGGGCGGCCAGGGTGTCCGCAGGTCTCGACCGGCTGGTCGCCGACTTCGACCTGGACTCGCTCGCGTACTACCACCGCGGACTCGGAGGGGACATCCACGAGCGGCTCGGCGCCGGGCTCACCCTGGGCGCCTCGCTGCTGACCGCACGCGGGGTCCCGGTGTGCGGCGAGTACGAACTGCGTACCTCGCTGGCCATGCTGATCACCGACCGGCTCGGCGCGGGAGGCTCCTTCACGGAACTCCAGGCGCTCGACTTCCGGGCGGGTGTGGTCGAGATGGGCCACGACGGCCCAGGCCATCTCGCCATCAGCGACGGGCGCCCGCTGCTGCGCGGACTCGGAGTGTTCCACGGCAAGCGCGGCTGGGGGGTCTCCGTCGAGTTCGACGTCCGGCACGGTCCTGTCACCCTGGTCGGACTCGGACAGACCCGCGACGGGCGCTACCGGATCGTCGCCGCCGAGGGCGAGGTCGTCGGCGGCCCCCGGCTGCGGATCGGCAACACCACGTCCCGGGTCGACTTCGGGGTGGACCCGGGGGAGTGGACCGACACCTGGAGCGCGAGCGGTGTCGGACACCACTGGGCGCTCGCCACCGGGCGGCTCCTGCCCGACCTGCGCGCACTGGCCGGTCTGGGCGGCCCGGAACTGGTGGAGGTCGCCGTC
Source organism: Streptomyces sp. NPDC059398 (assembly GCF_042751845.1). Taxonomy (NCBI): domain Bacteria; kingdom Bacillati; phylum Actinomycetota; class Actinomycetes; order Kitasatosporales; family Streptomycetaceae; genus Streptomyces; species Streptomyces sp. NPDC059398. The sequence continues at coordinate 29,119 of NZ_JBHYWP010000057.1, forward strand.
TGAGGGGGGCAGGCACGGGCGGAGGCGGCCGTCCGGCCCCGGACCGCACCTCAGCGGGGGACCACCGCCCGGCCCGGCGCGACCGGCATGGGGGATCATGAGGGTGCCGTACGTCCGACCAGGAGCACCGATGACCCGTTACCAGCAGCCCGGCCTCGTCCTCACCGACCACCGGTTCCAGGTCCCCCTGGACCACACACGCCCGGACGGGGAGCAGATCGAGCTGTACGCCCGCGAGGCCGTCGCCTCCGACAAGGCGGACGCGAGCCTGCCGTGGCTGGTCTACCTCCAGGGCGGCCCCGGATTCGGCGCGAACCGGTTCCACGGGAAGCAGGCCTGGCTGGGCCGCGCCGTGCGGGAGTTCCGGGTCCTCCTTCTCGACCAGCGCGGCACCGGATCCTCCACGCCCGCCAACCGCCAGACCCTTCCGCTGCGTGGCGGCCCCGAGGAGCAGGCCCGCTATCTCGCGCACTTCCGGACCGACTCCATCGTCCGGGACTGCGAACTGATCCGCCCACGGCTCACCGGCGGCGCACCCTGGACCGTACTGGGCCAGAGCTTCGGCGGATTCTGCGCGGTCCGCTATCTCTCCGCCGCGCCCGAGGGGCTCGCCGCAGCGCTGATCACCGGGGGCCTCCCAACCCTCGACGGGCACGCCGACGACGTCTACCGGGCCGCGTACCCCCGGATCGCCCGCAAGACGGCCGCGCACTACGCCCGCTATCCGCAGGACGTCGCGGCCGCCCGCCGTATCGCCGCGTTCCTGCGCGCCGAACGGCCGGTCCTGAACAGCGGCTACACCCTCACCGTCGAGGCCTTCCAGTCCCTGGGCATCGCACTGGGCGGCGGCGACGGCAGCCACGCTCTGCACTACCTCCTGGAGGACGCCTTCGTGGAGACCCCGCAGGGGCCGCGGCTCTCCGACTCCTTCCAGGAACGCGTGCACACGGCGCTCTCCTTCGCCGCGCACCCGCTGTACGCGCTGATGCACGAGGCGATCTACGGCCAGGGCGGCCGCCCCACCGACTGGTCGGCGGAGCGGGTACGGGCCGAATTCCCGGCCTTCGACGCCGGGGCGGCGCTCGCGGGCGACGCACCGCTGCCCTTCACCGGCGAGTCCGTGCACCCCTGGCACTTCGACGTGGACCCGGCCCTGCGTCCGCTGCGCGAGACCGCGCACCTGCTCGCCGCCCGTACGGACTGGCCCCAGCTGTACGACCCGGCCCGGCTCGCCGCGAACGAGGTGCCGGTCGCGGCGGCCGTGTACCACGACGACATGTACGTCGACACGGAGCAGGCCCTGCGTACCGCGCGCTCCATCCGGGGGCTGCGCACCTGGGTCACCGACGAGTTCGAGCACGACGGGCTGAGGGCCGGCGGGCCCCGGGTGCTGGACCGGCTGCTCGCGCTGGTCCGGGGCGAGGTCTGAGCCGTTGCCGCCATAGCCGCCGTAGCTGCCGTTGCCGGGAGTGACCGGGCGGGTGATCATGCGGACATGACCGAGCAGCAGCTGGAACCCATGCCCGCCCGGTGGGACCGCGCCCTCGCCGTCGTCGCCCACCCCGACGACCTGGAGTACGGCTGCGCGGCCGCTGTCGCCGGCTGGACGGACGAGGGGCGTGAGGTCTCGTATCTCCTCGCCACCCGCGGCGAGGCGGGCATCGACGGCATCGAGCCCGCGCGGTGCGGTCCGCTGCGTGAGCGGGAGCAGCGGGCGAGCGCCGCGGTCGTGGGAGTGGGGTCGGTCGAGTTCCTCGACCACCACGACGGGGTGATCGAGTACGGCCCGGCGCTGCGCAGGGACATCACGGCCGCCGTCCGCCGGCACCGTCCCGAGCTGGTCGTCACGCTCAACCACCGGGACACCTGGGGCGGTGTCGCCTGGAACACCCCGGACCATGTCGCGGTCGGCCGGGCCGTGCTCGACGCGGTGGGCGACGCGGGAAACCGCTGGATCTTCCCCGAGCTGGCTGCCCGGGGGCTCCAGCCGTGGAACGGAGTGCGCTGGGTGGCGGTCGCCGGGTCCTCCGCTCCGACGCACGCGGTGGACGTGACCGGCGGGCTGGAGCGTTCGGTGCGTTCGCTGCTCGAACACCGCACTTATATCGAGGCGTTGACCGACGAGGACCCGGAGACGTACTGCCGTACCTTCCTCACCGGGAACGCCGCGGCTGCGTCCGGACGCTTCGGCGGCAGACCGGCCGTCACCTTCGAGCTCTTCCCCCGCTGAATCGCACCGCCTAACCTGATGGGTCGTCAGCTAAAGGTGTTCCGGGCGCGGTCCGGGGCAGCGGCCAGGGGGTGCGGACGATGGGGGTGCGGATGATCGACACGCTGAGCACGGACATCCCGGAGGGTGAGGAGCGGCTGACCCTACGGGTCGAGGACGGAGTCGCCGTCCTCACGCTCTGCTGCCCCGAGCGGCTCAACGGCTGGAGCTGGGAATCGAGCCGCCAGCTGGGACTGCTGGCCGACCGGATCCGGTTCGACCCGGAGGTCCGGGCCGTACTGCTGCGCGCCGACGGGCGGGCCTTCTGCGCGGGCATCGATGTCACGGCACCCGGCGGCGCCATCACCGGGCGCTCATCGGCCGAGCGGACCCACCGGTACTACGAGGGGATCCGCTGGGTGCACGAGCGTTTCGCCGTCTTCGCGGGACTTCCGCAGCCGGTGGTGGCCGCCGTCCAGGGGTACTGCCTGGGCTTCGGCTTCGAGCTGGCCCTGCTCGCGGACATCAGGGTCGCGGCCGACGACGCGGTGTTCGCGCTCCCCGAGGCGCGGCTGGGGGTCGCCGTCGACGCGGGCGGAGATCTGCGGATCGCCAGGGAGGCCGGGTCGGGCTGGGCCAAGTATCTGGCGCTGACCGGGCGCCGTATCGACGTCCATACGGCCGAACGTCTCGGACTGGTCCAGCTGGTGGTGGAGCAGGACCGGCTGGAGGCCACCGCGCGGGAGGTGGCGGCCGAGATCGCGGCCAACGCGCCGCTCGCGGTCCGCGCGGTGAAACGCGACATCGACGCGTTCGCGGACGCGGGTCTGGCGGCCGCGCTGGACCGTACCGCCATGTCGGCCGCTCTCACGCTGACCTCCGACGACGTCCGGGAGGGGTACGCGGCGGGAGCGGCCCGCCGGCGGCCCGGCTTCGAAGGCCGCTGACGTCACACCGCCGTCGTCCGGAGCGGCGCCCGGCCGTTCGCCCGACGCCTCACGGGGTGAACGGATCCCGTCCGAGCTGATCGCGCACGGTCACCACCGGGGCGCCGACCAGCCCGCGCCGCTGCCAGTTCGCGCCGTCCACGACCAGCGTGTGACCCGAGATGAAGCGGGCGTACGGCGAGGCCAGGAAGGTCGCCGCCCAGCCCAGTTCATGCGGCTGCCCGACCCGCAGGGCCGGCTGGCGTGCCGCCTTGTCGTGGGCGCGGTCCAGCTGCCCGCTGATCGCCCCCGGCAGGTCGGCGTGCGGGAAGAGCCCGGGTACCAGGCCGTTCACCTGGATGCCGTACGGCCCCCACTCGACCGCGAGAGTCTCGACCAGGTTCTTCACCCCCGCCTTCGCGGCGGCGGAGTGCGCGAATCCGGGGCCGCCGGTCCAGGCGTACGAAGCACCCACATTGATCACCGATCCGCCGGTACGCGCCGCCAGGTGCCTGCGGCCGAACTCGCGCGTCATGAACCAGGTGCCGGTGAGCGTGGTGTCGAGCACCGCGCGCCAGGCGTTCGGGGACATGTCCTCGGCGGGTACGGGGAAGTTGGCCGCCGCGCTGTTGACCAGGACGGCCGGGAGCCCTGCAGCCGCACCCGCCGTGTCGAACGCCCTGGCCACCTGCTCCGGCTGCCGGATGTCGCACACGGCGCTCACCACGGTCCCGCCCAGCCCGCCCAGCTCCTCGCGCGCCCGCTCCAGCCGCTCCGCGTCCCGTCCGACGACGACGAGCGAGGCGCCGAGCCGCGCGAACTCGGCGGCCATGGCTTTCCCCAGCCCCGAACCACCACCCGTCACCATGACCGTGCACCCCTCGTAGGTGCCCGGAGGAAGTGCGCTCGCGCCGGGCGGGGGAGGGGCGGGCAGTCCCGGATGCCTGTCGTCCGTCATGAGGCATCGATACCCCGTACGGCCTGAAACCTCCAGAGTCCCGGCGGCGCGGAACCGGTCGGCGGGGACGGTTCACAGCGAGGCAAGCGACCGCTTAGTATGCGCTGAGCGCAGTACAGCCTACGGTGTGTGGAGGCCCCTGATGCAGGCATGGCAAGTACACGAGAACGGCGAGCCCGGCGAGGTCATGCGCCTCGACGAGGTGGCGGAGCCGCAGGCGGGTCCCGGCCGGCTGAAGCTGAAGGTGCTCGCGGCCAACATCAACTTTCCCGACGCGCTGCTCTGCCGGGGCCAGTACCAGGTGCGCCCGCCGCTGCCCTTCACCCCCGGTGTCGAGATCTGCGGCGAGACCGCCGACGGGCGCAGGGTGATCGCCAACCCGGAGCTGCCGCACGGCGGTTTCGCCGAGTACGTCGTGGTCGACGAGGCCGCCGTGCTCCCGGCGCCGCCCGCGCTGGACGATGCCGAGGCGGCCGCGCTGCACATCGGCTACCAGACAGGCTGGTTCGGCCTGCACCGCCGTGCCCATCTGCGGAGCGGTGAGACACTCCTCGTGCACGCCGCTGCGGGTGGTGTCGGCAGCGCGGCCGTGCAGCTGGGCAAGGCCGCGGGAGCCACCGTCATCGGCGTGGCCGGCGGCCCGGAGAAAGCCCGCATCGCCGCGGAGCTGGGCTGCGACCTGGTCATCGACCGGCGTGCCGACGACATCGTCGCCAAGGTCAAGGAGTTCACCGGGGGCAGGGGCGCGGACGTCGTCTACGACCCGGTCGGCGGCGACGCCTACGCCAAGTCCGTGAAGTGTGTGGCCTTCGAGGGCCGGATCGTGGTCGTCGGGTTCGCCAGCGGAGTCATCCCCACCGCCGCGCTCAACCACGCCCTGGTGAAGAACTACACGATCCTGGGCCTGCACTGGGGCCTTTACGCACAGAAGGACCCCGCGTCGATCGGCCGCTGCCACGCCGAACTGACCGCGCTCGCCGCTGAGGGAACCGTCAAACCGCTGGTCTCCGAACGGGTCGCGCTCAAGGACGCGGCGGCCGCGGTCCAACGCGTCGCCGACGGCGTCACCACCGGCCGCGTCGTGATCGTCCCGGAAGGGGCCGCCCGATGACCGAGCACGGCACACCGCGGGAGACCGCCCCGCAGCCGGACGCCGAAGCGCTGCGCCTGCGCACCCGCGAACTCCTTGAGGCCCACCCGCCGGAGACCACCGGCCGCACCGGCTTCCTGCGCGCCCGCTTCGACGCCGGACTCGCCTGGGTGCACTATCCCGTCGGTCTCGGCGGTCTCGGCGCACCGCGCTCGCTGCAGTCCGTCGTGGACGCCGAACTGGAGGCCGCCGGGGCGCCCGACAACGACCCGCGCCGGATCGGCATCGGCCTCGGCATGGCCGCCCCGACGATCCTGCGCTACGGCACGGACGAGCAGAAGCGCCGCTTCCTGCGCCCCCTCTGGGTCGGTGACGAGGTGTGGTGCCAGCTCTTCAGCGAGCCGGGAGCCGGGTCCGACCTCGCGGCCCTGGCGACGCGCGCCGTGCGCGACGGCGACCACTGGACCGTCACCGGTCAGAAGGTGTGGACCTCCAGCGCGCATCTCGCCCGCTGGGCCATCCTCATCGCCCGCACCGACCCGGACGTGCCCAAACACCGGGGGATCAGCTACTTCATCTGCGACATGACCGATCCGGGCGTCGAGGTGCGGCCGCTGCGCCAGATCACCGGCGAGGCCGAGTTCAACGAGGTGTTCCTGACAGAGGTACGGATCCCCGACGCACACCGGCTCGGACCGGTGGGCGACGGCTGGAAGGTCGCCCAGACCACCCTCATGAACGAGCGGGTCTCCATCGGCGGCTCCCGCATCCCGCGCGAGGGCGGCATGATCGGCCCTGTCAGCAGGACCTGGCGCGAGCGCCCCGAACTGCGCACCCACGATCTCCACCAGCGTCTTCTCACCCTCTGGGTGGAGGCCGAGGTCGCCCGCCTCACCGGCGAGCGGCTCCGCCAGCAGCTCGTCGCAGGCCAGCCAGGACCCGAGGGCTCCGGGATGAAGCTCACCTTCGCCCGCCTCAACCAGGAGATCAGCGGTCTCGAAGTCGAACTACTCGGCGATGAGGGGCTGTTGTACAGCGACTGGACCATGCGCCGCCCCGAACTGGTCGACTTCACCGGGCGCGACGCCGGTTACCGCTATCTGCGGTCCAAGGGGAATTCCATCGAGGGCGGTACCAGCGAGGTGCTGCTCAACATCGTCGCCGAGCGGGTACTCGGGCTGCCTTCCGAACCGCGCAACGACAAGGACGCCGCCTGGAAGGACCTGGCCCGATGACCGACCTCCTGTACTCCGAGACCGAGGACGACCTGCGCTCGGCCGTCCGCTCGCTGCTCGCCGACCGCTGCGGGGCGCCCCAGCTGCTGGCCGCTGTGGAGTCCGGAACGCCGGGCGACCTTCGCCTCTGGCCCTCTCTGGCGGCGGAGATGGGGCTGGCGGGACTGCTCGTACCCGAGAAGCTCGGCGGTCAGGGGGCCACGCACCGGGAGGCGGCGGTGGTCCTTGAGGAGCTGGGGCGCAGCGTCGCACCGGTGCCGTATCTGACCAGTTCCGTCGTGGCGACCGAGGTCCTGATCCGGCTCGCCACGCCCGACGGCGCGGCGGCCGGACTGCTGGCCACGCTCGCCTCCGGAGAGTGCATCGCGGTTCTCACCGCGCCGCTGACCACCGCGCCCGGCTCGGTGCCCCAGCTTCCGGGCCTGACCGGCACGGTGAGCGCGGTCGCCGACGCGGCAGCGGCGCAGGTGCTGCTCGTACCCACGGCCGACGGTCTGTACGCGGTCGGGGCGCGGGACCCCGGTGTCACCGTCGAGCCGCTGATCCCGCTCGACCTCACCCGTCCCCTGGCCACCGTCACGCTCGACGGGGCGCAGGGCAATCTCCTGGCCGGTGCGGAGGATTCACGGGCCGCGCTCGACCGGGGTCTGCTCGCCGGGGCCGGGCTGCTCGCATCGGAGCAACTGGGGCTCGCCGAGTGGTGTCTGGAGGAGACCGTCCGGTACACGCGCGAGCGCCATCAGTTCAACCGGCCCGTCGGCGGATTCCAGGCGCTCAAGCACCGGATGGCACAGCTCTGGCTGGAGGTCGTCTCGGCCCGCGCCGCCGCCCGCAACGCGGCGGACGCCCTCGCCACGGACAGCCCCGAGACGGCGCTCGCCGTCTCGGTCGCGCAGGCGTACTGCAGCCGGGTTGCCGTACACGCGGCCGAGGAGTGCGTCCAACTGCACGGCGGTATCGGCATGACGTGGGAACACCCCGCACACCTCTACCTCAAGCGCGCCAAGTCCGATGCGGTGGCGTTCGGTTCGGCCGGGGCGCACCGCGAGGCGCTGGCGCACCTGGTCGGTCTGCCGGGACCGCGGTAGCCGGAGCCCGACCGTTACAGCGAGTCAACACCCGTACGGCGTACAGGTCTTACGCCCGAAACCGGGGTCCCCTCCGCCACACTTACGGCCGAATGCCGCATATCCGGTGTGGCGGAGGAGGGACGACCATGGCCATCTCGATCTCACTTGTGCTGCTGCTCGTGGTCCTCGCCGCGATCTTCCTTCGTGGCGGCGGGCTCAAGCTCTCGCATGCGATCGTCTGTGCTCTTCTCGGTTTCACGCTGGCCAGCACCAGCCTCGCCCCGACCATCCAGCAAGGGGTCACGGGCACCGCGGACATGGTCGCCAACATCAAGCCCTGACGGCTCCGCCGGATTCTCGTCACGGATCAGTCCGACGGCAGGAGACTCCCGCCCGGCGGCGTGAGGCGGCGCCGGTAGCGGGTGGCGGGGCGTTCACCGATTCTGGCGTCCCCGGCCGTGGTGAACCCGTTGTGCCGGAGCACGGCCCTCGATGCCGGGTTGTCGAGAGTGACGACCGCGGTGAGTGCGGAGAGCCCGTACGGACCGGCAGCGAGGCGGCACACCTCGCCGACCGCGGCTGTCGCCACGCCGCGGCCCGCGGCGCGCTCGCCGATCCGGTAGCCGAGTACGGCGGCCCCGTCCGTGACATCCATGAGATTGACGCGGCCTGCCAGCCCGCCGTCGTCGTCCACGACGACATGGAAGTGGCACACGCCGGCGTCCTGTTCGGCGAGCCGGGCCCGTAGCTCGGCGGCGAATCCGGCGAAGTACGCGTCGCCGCGGTCCGATATGAACCGCGTGAAGTACGCCCGGTTCTCCCGTTCGAAGGCCAGCAGGGCCTGCTCATGTCCGGCCCGCAGCCGCTCCAGCGTCACCATGCGCGGCAGCCTACGGACCGGCGGCCGTCCCTGTACAAGGAGAATTCCACCAGGGGCCCACCAGGGGCCTCCCGGACAGGGGCCTCCCGGACCTTCTCAGGAGCTGGGGCGGTGGCCACCGCGCATCCGGTGCGCCGCTCAGATCAGCCGGGAGCGGATGAGGAATCTGACGCCCTCCGGGGCCTCCAGCGAGAAGCCGCTGCCGCGCCCCTCCACGACGTCGAGGATCAGCCGGGTGTGCGCCCACACCTCCTGCTGGCTCGCCGAGATCCAGAACGGCACCGGCTCGGCCACACCGTCCACGGCGAGCGACTCCAGCAGGATGTCCGAGCCTCCGGTACGGAACTCCCCGGCCTGGTAGCACATGGGGGCGCTGCCGTCGCAGCAGCCGCCCGACTGATGGAACATCAACGGACCGTGGAGCCCGCGCAGTCTGCGGATCAGATCGGCTGCGGCGGGGGTGAACTCCACCCGCGGGGCTTCGGACATCACACTCTCCCGGTTCTCGACCGACCGGTTCTCCCCGGCCGCGGTGGCCCCTGAGCGGCCCGGCTCCGCCCAGTCAAACCCGTGCAACGTTGCGAGGAGGTTGCATGGGGCGGGCGGGGGCCGGGTCCGTCAGTATCAGTACGTTCCCCGGGCGGGCTGCATGGTGCGGTCGGAGGGTACGACACGGGCCACCTCGGACGCGATCTCCACGACGCGCGGGGCGAGTTCACGGATCCGGCTGTCCGGCAGCCGTACCGACGGCACCTGGACCACCACGGCGGCGTGCGCGTAGCCACGGGAGTCCAGCACCGGGGCGCCGACACAGCGCACGCCCTCCACGTTCTCCTCGTTGTCGATGCTGTAACCGCGCTCCCTGGTGAGTTCCAGTTCCTCGGCGAACCGCTCCGGAGTCCGGATGGTGTGCGGGGTGACGGCGCGCAGTTCGGCGGGGAGCGATCCGAGGTACTCGGCGGCGTTCTCGGCGAAACTCATCAGTGCCTTGCCCGACGCCGTGGAGTACAGGGGGAAGTGGGCGCCTGGGTGCTGCTCGAAGCGGAGCGGCAGCGGTGAGGGGACGCGCATCACGACGACAGACTCCTCGCCGTCCCGCACCGCGAGGTTCACCGACTCGTTGGTCTCCGCGTTGAGTTGCCGGAGCAGCGGAAGGGCCCGGTCGGTGCCCAGGGCGCGTTGGGCGGCCTGGCCCAGCAGGATGGCCGTACTGCCCAGGTAGTAACCGTCCGTCGCGGGATTGCGGCTGAGGAACCCCTCGGCCGCCAGGGCCCCCACCACCCGGTGGGCGGTGCCCGGGGTCAGCCCGAGGCGCTGGATGATCTCGGTGACCTGGACATCGCCCTCCGCCTCGATGAGCAGCCGCAGGACCGCCATCGCCCGGTCGATGGCCTGGGTGCCCGCGCGCGCGTCGGTCGTCTTGGCCGAGCGTTCGGCCGGGTCCCGTCGTCCGGGAGGAGTGCCGGCAGCCACCTGGTGTCGGTCCTTTCGGCTCTGACCACGATTTCCGATCAGCCTACCGGTGCCGCAGGCGTGGCGTTGCGGGTGTCCCGTCGGTGCTGGTGGGCGTGGTGGAGGGGCGGACGGAGCGGGAGCCGGGCCGGAGTTTTTTCCTGTCATGGGCATTGACCGGCCGTGTGGGGACGTCCTAGCGTGACGGCACTCCACAATGTGGATGCGCTTCCAAAAATTTTCCCAGGCCCCGGATCCACCGGCGGACAGCGGCCCCCGCACCCCGCCGGAACGTCCCCATACGCCAGGAGACCCCATGCCCAGTTTCGAGAATCCCACCGAGTCCGTCTTCACCTGGGCCGCGCCCCCGCTGAAGTTCGGACCCGGTGCCATCGCCGAGATCGGCGAGGACCTGCAGGCACTCGGCGTGACCAACGTCCTGATCATCACCGACCCCGGTGTCGCCGCGACCGGTGTCCCCGACCGGGTCGCCCACGCGGTGAAGGCCGCGGGACTCGATGCCCAGATCTTCGACGGCGTCGCCGTCGAACCGACCGATGTGAGCATCGGGGAAGCCGTCGACTTCGCCAGGTCGGGGTCGTGGGACGGCTACGTCGCGGTCGGTGGCGGCTCCTCCATGGACACCGCCAAGGCGGTCAACCTGCTCACCACCCAGCCGGGCACGCTCATGGACTACATCGCCGCGCCGATCGGCGGCGGCAAGGTCCCCGAGCTGCCGGTCAAACCCCTGATCGCGGTGCCCACCACCTCGGGCACCGGCTCCGAGGCCACCACCATCTGCGTCGTCGACCTCCTCGACCTGCGTCTCAAAGCGGGCATCAGCCATCCCCGGCTGCGCCCGGCGCTCGCCGTCGTCGACCCGCTGACCAGCATGACCGTCCCCGCCGCCGTGACGGCGGCCAGCGGCATGGACGTCCTCACCCACGCAGCCGAGAGCTACACCGCGCTCTCCTTCGACGCCCGGCCCGCCTTCCCCAGCGCCAAGGCCCGCGCGGCGTTCTGCGGCGCCAACCCGATCAGCGACGTCTGGTGCGAGAAGGCCATGGAGCTGGTGGGCACGCATCTGCGCCGGGCCGTGATGAACGGGAACGACCTCTCCGCCCGCTACGGCATGGCCTACGCATCGGCCGTCACCGGCATGGGCTTCGGCAACGCGGGCACCCACATCCCGCACGCCAACGCCTACCCCATCGCCGGTGCCGTCGAGAACTACCGCGCCGACGGCTACCCGGAGATGCCGATGGTGCCGCACGGCCAGGCCGTCGCCTCCACCGCCATGGCCGCCTTCCGCTTCACCTATCCGTCGAATCCGCAGCGCCATCTGCGCGCCGCCGAACTGATCGGCGGGCGGCCCGTCGACCCGGACGAGGGCGCCGAAGCCCTGCCGCGCGTGCTGCGCGAACTCCTCCGTGACATCGGCATGCCCAACGGCATCAGCGCCTTCGGCTACTCGGAGGCCCAGCTCGGCGAGCTCGTCTCGGGCACGATGAAGCAGTCCCGTCAACTGAGCGTGGTTCCGCGCCCGTTGACCAACGAGGCCGCGGAGCAGATCTTCCGCGAGTCCCTCCGCAACTGGTGAACGGCGCGCGGCCGGGACCGCGCCCAGCCACCGCCCCCCCCGGGCGGAGACGGGCGGGTCACGGTCGCGGCCCCGGGNNNGTACTCAGCGCCTCCGGCACCGATCAGAGGGGCGGGCTGTGATCTTCGACCCACCGTCGCGTTGGGGTGCGGGGGGGCCGGCGCGCGCCCAAACGTGCAACCCCCCCGGGCCCCGGGAGACGTTGTGGGGCGGGGGGGGGGTCGGGGGGGCGGCCCCGGTGCCTCTGGCACACCGCCCCCTGCGCCCACGACCCGGAGGCATCCCCCATGCCCGCACCAGCGCAGACGCCGATCAGCAAGGTCGCCCTCGCCGGCGCCATCGGCACGACGATCGAGTGGTACGACTTCTTCCTGTACGGAACGGCCGCCGGCATCGTCTTCGACAAACTCTTCTTCCCCAGGTTCGACAGTCTCGTCGGCACACTCCTGGCCTTCGCGACCTTCGCCATCGGCTTCGTCGCACGCCCCCTCGGCGGAGTGGTCTTCGGCCACTTCGGCGACCGGGTGGGCCGCAAGACCGCCCTCGTCGTCACCATGTTCATCATGGGCGCGGGCACCTTCCTCATCGGCCTGCTCCCCACCTACGACAGCATCGGCGTCTGGGCCCCCGTCCTGCTGATCCTGCTCCGTATCGTCCAGGGCGTCGGGGTCGGAGGTGAGTGGGGCGGCGCGGTCCTGATGTCCGTCGAACACGCCCCCGAGGGCCGTAAGGGCTACTACGGGAGCTGGCCGCAGATCGGTGTCCCCGCCGGCCTCATGCTCGGGACCGGGGTGTACGCCCTGCTCTCCAGCTCCCTGTCCAGCGCACAGTTCCTCGACTGGGGCTGGCGCATCGCCTTCCTGCTCAGCGGCGCGCTCGTCATCATCGGGCTCTACATCCGGCTCCAGGTCTACGAGACGCCCGCCTTCAAGGCCGTCCAGGAGAAGGAGGACCGGGCCCGTATCCCGATCGTGGAGCTGCTGCGCACCTCGAAGCTCAACCTGCTGCTCGGCATGGGCACCCGGATGGCCGAGGGGATCGCCTTCAACACCTGGGGCGTCTTCGCCATCGCGTACACCACCACCGAACTCGATGTGTCGAGGACCCACGCACTGATCGGCGTGATGGTCGGCGCCGCCGTCTGCATCCCCATGATCCCGTTGTGGGGCGCGATCTCCGACCGGTACGGAAGACTGCGGATCTTCGGGCTCGGAACCGTGCTCTTCGGCCTCTCCGCCTTCCCGGCGTTCGCCCTCTTCGACAGCGGGTCCGCACTGGTCATCGGAGGCACGCTGGTCGTGACACTCGGTCTGTTCTACGGAGCGATGTACGGCCCGCAGGCGGCGCTGTACGCCGAACTCTTCCCGGCCAACGTCCGCTACAGCGGCGTCTCCTGCGTCTACCAGGTCTCCGGGATCTTCGCGAGCGGCCTCACCCCGATGATCCTCACCAGCCTGCTCGCGACCGGCGGCGGCCGCCCCTGGCTCATGTCCGTCTACATCGTGGCGATGTCCGTGCTCAGCCTGGTCTCCGTCGTCCTCATCGCCGTACTGCGCCGCAGGATCGGCGCGCGGACACCGCAGCCGGTTCCGGTGCTGCAGAGCTGAACCCCGAGGTACGGGGGAGGGGCGGGCAGGACGCACCGTCCGCCGTCCTCCACGGCGCCGCCGCGTTCCGGCAGGCCGTTCCGCCACCCGGCCGGACGGTCGTCCCGCCGGCCCCTCGGCCCCGTACATCTGCCCGTCGCGCCCCGCCCCCGATCCCCGCGGGGCGCCCCTGACCCACCGTGAGGTAGCGCTGTGCACACGTCCCGTACCCGAACCGCGGCGGAGATCACCGACGCACTCCGCCGCGCCGGTGTGGCCGAGGCCGACGACTCCCCGCTGGCCCGGTCGCTCTACGCGTCGGACGCCTCCCTGTACCGGGTGCCGCCCCGCGTGGTCGTACTCCCGCACGACATGGACGAGATCGCCGCGGTCCTCGCGGTCTGCCGGGAGGAGCGGATCCCGCTGACCATGCGGGGCGCGGGCACCTCCATCGCGGGGAACGCCGTGGGACCCGGCGTGGTCATCGACACCTCCCGGCATCTGAACCGGGTGCTGGAGATCGACCCGGACGCCAGGACCGCGCTGGTCGAACCAGGGGTGATCCAGTCCGCTCTGCAGCGGGCCGCCGCACCGCACGGTCTGCGCTTCGGCCCCGACCCCTCCACCCACAACCGGGCGACGCTCGGCGGCATGATCGGCAACAACGCCTGTGGCTCCCGGGCCCTCGGATACGGGCGTACCAGCGACAACGTCCTCGGCCTCGACGTCCTGGCGGGCACGGGGGAGCGGCTGCGGCTCGGCGCGGTACCGCACCCCACGGCCGAATCGCCCCTGCTCGACGGCCTGCGGGCCACGGTGGGCAGCGAACTCGAAGTCATCCGGACCGAGTTGGGCCGATTCCCCCGGCAGGTCTCCGGCTACAGCCTGGAACACCTCCTCCCGGAACGCGGCTTCGACATACCGCGGGCCCTCGTCGGCAGCGAGGGCACCCTGGCGCTGACCCTCGCGGCCCGGGTCCGGCTCGTACGGGACGAACCGGAGCGCATCCTGATCGCGCTCGGCTATCCCACGATGGCCGAAGCGGCGGACGCCGTCCCCGCGATCCTGCCGTACGCGCCGGTGGCCTGCGAAGGGCTCGACGCACGGATCGTCCGCGTGGTCGTCGACCGCAAGGGAGCCGCATCGGTACCCGAACTCCCCCGGGGAGAAGGGTGGCTGCTGGTCGAGCTGGCCGGTGAGAGCTCCGCCGCCCTGGTCGCCGAGGCGGGCCGGCTGATCGCGGACGCCGGGGCGCTGGACTCCCGTACCGTGACCGACCCCGCGCACGCCGCCGCGCTGTGGCGCATCCGCGAGGACGGCGCCGGGCTCGCCGCCCGTACCCCTGCGGGCGACCCGGCCCATGCCGGATGGGAGGACGCGGCCGTCCCGCCCGGGCAACTGGGCAACTACCTCAGGGAGTTCGAGTCCCTGATGGCCGAGCACCGGCTGACCGGGCTGCCCTACGGGCACTTCGGCGACGGGTGCGTCCATATCCGTATCGACTTCCCGCTCGGTGCCGCCGACGGGACACGCGTCCTGCGGGACTTCCTCTTCCAGGCCGGTGAACTGGTCGCCAGGCACGGCGGATCCATGTCCGGCGAGCACGGCGACGGGCGGGCGCGCGGAGAGCTGCTGCCGCTGATGTACTCCCCGAAGGCCATCGGCCTGTTCGAACGGGTCAAGGGCGTCTTCGACCCCGACGACCTGCTCAACCCCGGCGTCATCGTACGGCCCGACCCGGTGGACCACGCCGTGCGCGCCGCCGGCGCACGGCCGCTGCGCCGTAAGGAGCTCCCCACCCTCGGCCTCGCCCACCGGCACGACCGTGGCGATCTCTCGATGGCCGTCCACCGCTGTACCGGGGTGGGCAAGTGCCGCGCCGACACCACCGCGTCCGGCGGGGTGATGTGCCCCAGCTATCTGGCCACCCGGGAGGAGAAGGACTCCACCCGCGGCCGGGCCAGGGTGCTGCAGGACGTCGTCTCCGGCCGGCTCGGACCGGACGGCTGGCGCTCCCCGGCCCTGCACGAAGCGCTCGACCTCTGCCTGTCCTGCAAGGGCTGCTCGTCGGACTGCCCGACCGGGGTGGACATGGCCGCCTACAAGGCGGAGGCGCTGCACCAGAAGTACCGCCGCAGGCCGCGCCCCCGCAGCCACTACGCCCTCGGCTGGCTTCCCCGCTGGGCGCGTCTGGTACGGAAGCTGCCCGGCCTCACCCCGCTGGCCAACATGGTGATGCGCTCACGGGCCCTGCACCCGCTCCTGGTCCGCGCCGCCGGGGTCGATCCACGGCGCCAACTGCCGGTGTTCGCCCCCGAGACGTTCCGCGGCTGGTTCGCCCGGCGTCCCACGGCGCCGGCCGCCCGCAGCGCACGCCACGGCGATGTGGTCCTCTTCGTCGACACCTTCACCGATGCCTTCTCTCCCGGCACGGGGGCCGCGGCCGTCGCGGTCCTGGAGGACGCCGGATACCGTGTCACCGTCACCGGACAGCCTGTCTGCTGTGGTCTGACCTGGATCTCCACCGGCCAACTGGACGGCGCCCGAAGGCAGATACGGGCCACGGTACGGGCGCTCGCGCCGCACGTCAGGGCCGGAGCACTGGTGGTCGGCCTCGAACCCTCCTGCACCGCTGTGCTCCGTTCCGACGCGGCCGAACTCCTCGGAGGAGACGGTGCGGACGGGGACGAGGAGGGCGACGCGGACGCGAAGGCCGCGGCCGAGGTCGCCGCGGCCACCCGTACGCTGGCCGAACTGCTCGGCAGCACCCCCGGCTGGACCCCGCCCGACCTGTCCGGCACCACCGTGGTCGCCCAGCCGCACTGCCACCACCACGCCGTGCTGGGCTGGGAGGCCGACGCCGAACTGCTGCGTACGGCCGGTGCCACGGTCGAACGGCTCGGCGGCTGCTGTGGACTCGCGGGCAACTTCGGTGTCGAACAGGGCCACCACGACGTCTCCGTCGCGGTGGCCGGGCAGCAGCTGCTGCCCGCGGTCGGCCGGGCAGCCCCGGACGCCACGATCCTCGCCGACGGCTTCAGCTGCCGTACCCAGCTCGACAGCCTCACCGACCGCTCGGGTGACCACCTCGCCCAGCTCCTGGCGCGGCACCTGCGGTGACCACCCCGTCCGGCTTTCCGGGCAGTGCGGCGACGGGGGTGAGCGGCTGACCCGGGCGCAGCCGGCTCAGGCCGAAGGTGAGCGCGCAGTTCAGCAGGACGGCTATCAGGCCCGCGTTGATGCCCGCGAGGCCCGGGTCGGTCGCGTACAGGACGATGGAGGCGGCGACCCCGCCCACGATCCCCGCCGATACGGCCCAGGCCCGCACCCGGCGGAAGAACATCAACGCGATCCAGCCCGGCACCAGTTGGCCGAGCAGGTAGTACGTCAGATTCAGCACGGTCAGCATCAGCGTCGAAGCCGTCAGTGTGAGGACCGCCGCGGCGACCAGGAAAACCGCCACCGCGGCCGTCGTCCACCGGCGCTGGGCCTCGGGCCGTACGCGCGGCGCCAGATTCCTGGAGACGATGCCGCCGATGGACAGGGCGGTCACGGACAGGACCAGGATGCCCGAGAGGCCGGCGCCCGCCGCGACCACACCCACCAGCCAGCCGGGCAGCCGGTCCTGCACGACGGCCATGAAGACCGTGTTGGGGTCGTCGACCTTGGTGCCAGTGGCGAAGGCGAAGTACGCGGTGGCGACGAGGAAGGGGTACACGAGCATGTAGAGCGGCATCCACACGACCGATGACTTGATCGCCCGCTCCGACCTGGCGGTGAAGATGTACGTCGCCGAGAAGCCCAGATAGAAGGTGATGCTCTGGAAGACGATGGTGGTGAGCGCGAACACCATCGGAGAGCCGCCCATGGTGACCTGCGCGTGCGGCACCCGGCCGGAAGCGAAGATCCGCGAGGTGCCCCCGGCGGCCACGGTCACGATGACCCCGGCCACCACGATCCCGACGATCATCAGGACATCCTTGAGGATCGACACGAAGGCGGGGGAGCGCACCCCCGACACCGCGAGATACAGGAAGGAGACGGCCCCGGCCAGCACGACGGCCTGCACCGGGCTGAGGGGCAGTCCGAGCGCGCCGAGCACCACCTGCATCCCGATGAACTGGTACTGGCCCCACGGCACGAGCGCCACGAGCAGGGCGCCCGCCGTGACCAGCTCCAGGCTCCGGCTGCGGAAGTGCCGCCCGAACACGTCCGGGACGGTCATCGCGTCGTACCGCACGCCCGCACGCCAGATCAGCGGCGCGAGAAAGTAGCCCAGGGGATAGGCGAGCAGGATGTAGCCGAGGAACCAGACCCCGTAGCTCGCCCCGCCCGCGTAGATGCCGGCCGGAAAACCGATCATGGTGCCGATGCTGTAGACCTCACCGACCGCCAGGAAGTACAGCAGCCAGGGCGCGAAGGACCGGCCGCCGACCAGGTACTCACCGATGGACACCCTCCGCATTCCGCGCCGGGCGCTGAACGCGACCAGTACGGACAGCGCCAGGACCCCGAAGAAGACCGCCGCGATCATGTCCCGCTCACCTCCCGGTGTGCGGCGGGCGGCGGATCCTCCGGGTACCGGGGCCGGTCGATCCGCCAGGCGATCCACAGGCAGAAGCTGGTGAGGGGGAAGCAGAGGAACATCCAGAAGAACAGCAGCGGGATGCCGAGCACGTACACGGAGGTGTCGGCGAGCAGCGGCATCACCACCAGGACGGCGACGGCGGGCAGCCCGAGCCCGACCGCCAGGCTCCAGCGGTTCCCCTTCACCGCGTCTCCCCGTCCGACGGCGGGCGGCCGGCTTCGAGATCGGTGTCGCCGCGCCAGACCACCTCACCGCCGATGACGGTGGCGTCCACCCGGAGCGAGTTGATGCGGGCCGGATCGACCACCGCCGGGTCGGCCGAGAGCACCGCGATGTCGGCGAGTTTTCCCGGTTCCAGGCTGCCCTTGCTCCGTTCCTCGAAGCCGAGGTGGGCTGCCTGGCTGGTGTAGCCGCGCAGCGCGGTGTCCACGTCCACGCGCTGTTCGGGCCCGAGCTCCTCGCCGTCGCGCGTCATCCGGCGCACCGCGCACCAGATGCCTTCGAGCGGCGGCACCGGCACCACCGGTGTGTCGGAGTGCAGGCCGAACAGGACGCCGTGCGCCCGTGCCGAGGCCAGCGGGCTGATGCGCCGGGCCCGCCGCGGACCGAGGAAGCGGTCGCGGTGCCGGTCGCCCCAGTAGTACACGTGCTTGATGAAGAACGAGGCGAGCACCCCGGCCGCGGCCATCGTGTCCAGCTGCTCCTCGCTCACCATCTGGCAGTGCTCGATCCGGTGCCGCCTGTCGGCTTCCCCGGGGCCGAGGCCGAGCTTCGCGTACGCGTTGAGGATTGCCTGGATCGCGGCGTCCCCGTTGCCGTGCACGGCGACCTGCCAGCCGGCCTCGTGCAGGGTCGCGACGCGGCGGCTCAGATCGTCCTGCGGATGGATCAGCAGGCCGTTCTGGTCCGGCGCGCAGGCGTACCCCTCCGAGACACATCCGGTCAGTCCCTGCAGGGATCCGTCCGCGAACAGCTTGACCCCGGCCACCCGGAACAGATCGTCGCCGAGCCCCGCGATGCCCGCCTCGACCGGGCTGAGCGCGCCCTCGCCGAGACCGGGGAACAGGTCCTGTACGAGATAGGCCCGGATCCGGTTGCGCAACCGCCCCGATGCGTGCGCGACCCGGTAGGCGTCCAGCTCACCGGCCCCGCCCACCAGCCCGAGCCCGGTGTCGTGGACGGTGGTGACCCCGGCGGCCAGATAGGCGTCCCCGGCCAGCCCGAGCGCCCCCGCGAGATCCGCCGAGCCGGGCTTGGGCATGGCCGCGTAGGCGGCGAACGCGGCGGTCTCGGCGAGGACCCCGGTCGGCTCGCCGCCCTCGTCACGGCCGATCGCCCCGCCGACCGGGTCCGGGGACCCGCGGTCGATCCCCAGCAGCCGCAGCGCCGCAGAGTTCAGCACGCAGAAGTGACCGGAAATGTGCTGGAGGCAGACCGGATGGTGCGGGGACACCGGGTCCAGATCGTCGCGGGTGGGGTGCCGGTCGTCCGCGAGCAGGGTGTCGTCGTACCGGTAGCCGCGGATCCAACTGCCGCGCTCCGCACCGGCCACGGCCTGCTCGACCCGGTCCACGATGTCGCGGACGGCTGTGTTGGGCGGGCTCCCGGCGTCCACGTCGGCCGCCAGGGTGAGCCCGAAGAACGTCGGATGGTTGTGCGTCTCGATGAACCCCGGCACGGCGCAGCGGCCCCGCAGATCGAGCACCCGGGTCCGCGGGCCGACGAGGCCGAGCACCGCGGCGTCGGAGTCCACTGCCAGCACCCGCCCGTCACGGGCGGCCAGGGCGGTCCGGGTCGTACCACCCCGGTCCATGGTGCGCACCGTGCCGCCCAGCATCACGAGGTCGGCGGCTGCGAGGGGATCAGCGGTACGGGGGACGTCGGACATCGAACGATCACCACCTGAAGCAGGTCAACACCTGCGTAGCGGCAGCCGGCGGAGGGGGCCCGGCTGCGCGGAGCGGGCTGAGAAGGTCAACGGCGCCGGGCCCGGACGCCGCTGAATTCTCGCCATGCTCCCCGCTCAGCGGTGATCGCGGCAGGACCAGTTCGCGGTCACTTCCGGGAGTCCAGCACCGGGCTCGGCGCCGGTTCCGGGCCGGTCACGACGGGCTCGTCGGCCGTACGCGGCTGCCGCCGGGTGCGGTACGCCCGGATCCCGTACGCGCCCAGCACCACCGCGAGGGTCAGCACACTGGCGGCGAAGTCGGAGCGGGTGGAGGGCAGGACCGCCATCGCGACGATCACGGCGGCCATCGCGGCGATCGTGAACCAGCTCAGATACGGGAAGCACCACATCTTCAGCGTGAGCGACCCCGGGTCCTCGCGCTCCAGCCTGCGTCGCAGCCGCACCTGGGAGAGGGCGACCAGAAGGTAGACGAAGAGGGCGACCGCGCCGTAGGAGTGGACGATGAAGGAGAACACGGCGCCGGGCGAGACATACGCGATGATCACCGACACATAACCGAGCACCGTCGCGAGCAGGATCGCGCGCCGGGGTACGCCCCGCTTGCTGAGCTTGGTCAGGCCGTGCGGCGCGTCGTTGTTCTTGGTCAGTGCGAACACGATCCGCGATGCGCTGTAGAGACCGGCGTTGAGCGAGGAGAGCACCGCGACCAGGATCAGCACCCGCATGAGGTTGCCCGCGCCGGAGATCCCGATGTGCTGGAGCGTCGCCACATACGGGCCCTGGGCCACCGAGGGATCGTTCCACGGCACGATCGCGATGACGAGGAAGATCGAGCCCACATAGAACAGCAGCACCCGCAGCACCACGGAGCGGGTCGCCCTGGCCACGCTCTGCTGCGGGTCCTTGGACTCGGCGGCGGCCAGCGCGGCGATCTCGGCGCCGGTGAAGAAGCCCACCGCGGGAATCACGGCGGTGAGGACGGCGCCGACGCCGTGTGGTGCGAATCCGTGGTGCTGGGTGAGGTTGCCGACGTCGGCATGGGCGCCGGGCCACAGGCCGAGGACGAAGACCAGGCCGACGACGAGAAAGACGGTGATGGCGGCGACCTTGATCGAGGAGAACCAGTACTCGAACTCACCGAACGAGCGCACCGAGAACATATTGACCCCGGTGAGCAGCACCATCAGACAGAGGCTGACGACCCACAGCGGGATTCCGGGCAGCCAGGCATGGATCTGGCTGGCGCCCGCCACCGCTTCGAGAGCGACCACGTTGACCCAGAAGTACCAGTAGAGCCAGCCGATGGTGAAGCCGCCCCAATTGCCCAGGGCGAGCCGGGCGTACGCGTAGAAAGAGCCGACCGCGGGGCGGGCCACCGCCATTTCCCCCAGCATCCGCATGACGAGGATGACGAGCCCGCCGGCCAGCAGGAACGAGATGATCGCGGCAGGTCCGGTCTCGTCGATCACCACCCCGCTGCCGACGAAGAGCCCCGCCCCGATCACCCCGCCCAGGGCGATCAGTGTCATATGCCGCTGTTTGAGTGCGCTCCGGAGCCCGGCCCCTCCGGTCTCTTCGCGTCCGGTCTCGCCGGACCCGTTGTTCTCTGCCACGGGGACCCCTTACTTCGGAAAGTGCGTGGAGCTGCCGTCAGGAAATCAGCAGTGCCCGGCATGCTGGCCGAAAAGTAAATGCATGAGGAAGATCCAGAACGGGCCGCCGACCGGGTACCAGGGCCTGAATTCCGGCTCCCGCGCCCCTCTCACCGCCATCGCCTTACGTATTCCACCCGCGGCGCGGAGGGTGGAATTCCGGCCACGGGACAGGGAAAGCGTATACGGGCGCACACCTAGTGCCGCAGCACTAAGGGCTGTCCCGCAATCCCTGGCGGGCGCACGACGACAGCTACGGCGCCTCGCCGCGTTGTCGGAACGCCCGAATACATCCAGTATGCGGACGCCCCTCCGCCTTGCGATGCACCGCATCTGACGCCGCGCGCTGATCCACCAGGGATTACGGGACAGCCCTTAGGCAGCCGGTGCGGGGAGGGGACCCGTCCCCTCCCC
>NZ_JBHYWP010000058.1:0-26168 GCF_042751845.1 Streptomyces sp. NPDC059398
GCGCCCCGGCCCCGCGGGGGGGGGGCCCCCCCGGCGGCTCGGGGAGCCCGGGTGCACCGGGCTCTCCTGCGCCCATCAGGTCACCCGCGGTTTCCCGACACGGTCTCGCGGGCGGCGCGGATGGTCTCCTTGAGGGAGCCCATCGTGGCGAGTACGGCGGTCGGCTCGTAACCGCAGTGCGCCATGCAGTTGGCACAGCGGTCGTCCCTGCCCCGGCCGTACTTGTCCCAGTCGGTCTTCTCGACCAGCTCCTTGTACGTGGGGACATACCCGTCGTTCATCAGATAGCAGGGACGCTGCCAGCCGAAGAGCGAGTAGTTGGGAATGGCCCACGCGGTGCAGGGGAAGTCCACCTTGCCTTCCAGGAAGTCCAGGAAGAGCGGCGAGTGGTTCAGACGCCAGCGGCGCCTGTTCCCGCCCGCGAAGGACTTCTTGAAGAGCTCCCGGGTCTGTTCGACCCCCAGGAAGTGCTCCTGGTCCGGGGCCTTCTCATAGGCGTAGGCGGGCGAGATCATCATCTCGTCCACCTCCAGGTCGTCATTGAGGTAGTTGAGCACCTCGATGATGTTCTGAGGGGTGTCGGTGTTGAAGAACGTGGAGTTGGTCGTGACGCGGAAACCGCGCCGCTTCGCCTCCTTGATGGCCTCCACGGCCTCGTCGAACACACCCTCCTTCGCCACCGACTCGTCGTGCCGCTCACGCAGCCCGTCGATGTGCACGGTGAACGCGAAGTAGGGCGACGGCGTGAACTTGTCCATCTTCTTGCGCATCAGCATCGCGTTGGTGCAGAGGAAGACATATTTCTTCTTCGCCACCAGCTGGCGCACGATCTCATGGATCTGCGGGTGCATCAGGGGCTCACCACCCGCGATGGAAACCATCGGAGCACCCGATTCAAGGACGGCCCCCACCGCCTGCGCCACCGGCATGCGCTGCTTGAGCACTCCCGCCGGATGCTGGATCTTCCCGCAGCCCTCGCAGGCGAGGTTGCACGCGAAGAGCGGCTCCAGCTCGACAATCAACGGGAACTTCTCACGCTTGCGGATCTTCTGTTCGAAGAGATACGTCCCGACCCTGATGGTCTGACGGAGCGGCATGGCCATCTAGCTCACCTCCTGGGGAGCAGCAAAGAACGGTGCCATTCATAGAAAGCTGGAAGGACGGCACGGAGTACACGGAAGGCCGATATTCCACCGCGTACCGTCCCGATTCGGACGAGTTCATGTTCTGGAGCGTCCACGACCACTCGTACGGCCGCAACCGGGCGGGGCCCGGTCCGTACGGCGCTCCAGAGCGTCGCCGCGGATTCCATGTCCACGGCGATCGCCCCTGTGGCACGCAGCTCGGCCCTTTCGTGGCCGCGTACAACATGGTCTGACCCGGTCAGCGGACCGGTGTGCACGGTACGCCCGGGCAGGGCAGCGGTGAGCGCCTTCGCGAGCACCTCGGTGCCCGCACAGGCGGTGGCTCCCCTGCTGTCCCTGGTCTCATCAGCGACGATCACATCGCCCGGATGCATCCCGGGCGCGAGACCGGCGCAGAAGCCGGACGCGATCACGGCGGTCTCCCGGGAGGGGATCTCGCCGAGCGTGCGGGTGACGGCGTACGCGGCCGCCTCGGGCCCCATGCCCGTACGGAGTACGGTCACCGGGCCCGGCGCGCCGCCGCGGCCGGCGCCCGTGCGCAGGGCGAAACGCTCGATGCCCAGCGCACACGCGATCAGCAGCGGGACGCCGCCCGGAGCCTCTGCCATCAGCTCCCCTGCCGGGTTACGGCGAAGGGCTCACCGTGGACGTACCGGCCGAGCGCGGTCAGCGGGAAGACCTGCCGGTAGAGGTTGTAGTTGATCGAGAAGTCCCAGGGGAAGCCGGTACCGGTGAAGTACGGCTCGTCCCAGGCGCCGTCCGGGCGCTGGGTCTCGGCGAGCCAGCTGACGCCCCGCTCCACGGCCTTGTTCTCCCGCTCCCCCGCCGCGAGCAGCGCGAGCAGCGCCCAGGCGGTCTGGGAGGGCGTCGAGGCGCCGTGCCCGATCCACTCCTCCTCCTTGTACGAGCGCAGGTCCTCGCCCCAGCCGCCGTCCTCGTTCTGTACGGACTCCAGCCAGGAGACCGCACGGCGGATCGCCGGATGGGAGACGGGCATCCCGGCCGCGGTGAGGGCCGGGACCACCGAGCCGGTGCCGTAGATGTAGTTGACGCCCCAGCGCCCGAACCAGGCGCCGGTCGCCTCCTGTTCGGCGAGCAGCCACTCGATGCCGCGCCGGGTGCGCGGGTCGTGTGTCTTGCCCTCGACGGCGAGCATTTCCACGACGTGGCCGGTGACGTCGGCCGACGGCGGGTCGATGACCTCGCCGAAGTCGCAGAACGGCAGCCGGTTGGGGAACGGACTGGTGTTGTCCGCGTCGAAGGCGGCCCAGCCGCCGTCCTTGGACTGCATGCCGAGGTTCCACCGCACACCGCGCGCGATGGCCCCCTCCAGCCTCGCCCGGTCCGGCATCCGGACCCTGCGCAGCGCGAGGGCGACCTCGGCCGTGTCGTCGATGTCGGGGTAGTTGTCGTTGTGGAACTCGAAGGCCCAGCCGCCGGGGGCGAGTCCCGGGCGGCGCACCGACCAGTCGCCCGGCCGGTCGATCTCCTCGGCGAGCATCCACTCGGCGGCCCTGACGAGCGCCGGGTGGTCGGGGCTGAGCCCCGCGTCGGCCAGCGCGATCGTGGCCAGACAGGTGTCCCACACCGGGGACTGACAGGCCTCGATCATGCGGGCGCCGTCCTCGTGCCAGATGGCGAACCGGTCCAGGGACTCCAGGCCCGCCCGCATGACGGGGTGGTCGATGTCGTAACCGAGCAGATGGAGCGCGATGACCGAGTACACAGCGGGCGGCTGGATGCCGCCCCAGCAGCCGTCGTTCTCCTGCCGCTCGATGATCCACCGGGCCGCCGCGTTCATGGCCACCTTGCGGAGTCTTCGCGGAGCGACCTTGTGGTACAGGTGCAGCGCCTTGTCCAGGTGCTGGAACGCTCCGTCCCAACTGACCAGCGGGGCAGGCCGCTTGGCCGGATTGGGGTCGGCCGGATCGGTGTGCAGCTCGTCCAGCGCGAAGGGGGCCGGGCGGACCGGGCGCTTCGCTGAGACGACGGTCAGCGGCACGATCGTCTGCCGGGCCCAGCAGCCGAAATCGTAGATGTTCAGCGGGAACCACTTGGGCAGGAAAATCATCTCAGGTGGTAGCTCGGGGAGGTCGTCCCATTTCCACCAGCCGAAGAGAGCGAGCCAGATCCTGGTGAACACACGGCTCGCCGCTACACCCCCGTTGGCGCGGATCCAGGCGGACGCCAGCGCCATGTGCGGGGCGTCGGGCTCGTCCCCGGCGAGCCGCAGGGCCACGTACGCCTCGATGGTCGTGGAGAGTTCACCGGGCCCCTTGAAGAAGGTGGCCCAGGTGCCGTCCGCGCGCTGCTCGCCGCGGATGAACTGTCCGGCGGCCCGGGTGGTGCGTTCGTCCTGGATGCCGAGGAACTGCCGCAGCAGCAGGTCCTCGGCATCCATGGTCACGTTTGTTTCCAGGTCGCCCTTCCACCAGCCCTGGGCGTCCTGGGCTCCCAGCAGGAATTCGACCGAGCGCCCTGCGGCCCGCTCGGCGGCTTCACGTACCGGGTGTCCGGCAAGAATCGTTTCAGTAGGTTCAATTGTTTCAGCTGTTCCGGTTGCCGAGGCTGCGCCGGGCTCCATGGCTCCGGGGCTTCCGTCGGTCGTCGCTGTCATGGCTTCCCCTTCGTGCAGTGCTTCCTCTGCTGTGCTGGGGTCTCCGTCGGCCGGTGTCCTGGAACACCGGCCGGCGACCGCGAATTATGTGGCGATGGTGATCATCTCTTCCGTACTACTACGAAGTCGGCGAGCGCGATGAGCTGCGCCCGTACCCTTTCCGGCATCTCGACCCGGTTGAGCGCGTCGATCGCGATCGCGTGCTGCCTGCGGGCCTCCTGCGAGGTCCACTCCCGGCCGCCCGCCTCCTCGATCAGAGCCGCCCGAGCGGCGAACTCCTCCTCGGAGAAGGTGTCGAAGTCACTGCTCTTGGCGTCGGCCGCGAGCAGTTCGCCCAGCCGTTCCGACGCGGGTCCGCCGGCCGCGAGTGCCGCGACGACGGGCAGGGACTTCTTGCGCTGGCGCAGGTCGCTCCAGGTCTGTTTCCCGGTGGCTTCCGGGTCGCCCCAGATACCGAGCAGGTCGTCGACGGCCTGGAACGCCAGGCCGAGGTGGTAGCCGTACGCCTCCAGCGTGTCGGCCGTGCGGTCGTCGGCGCCGCCGAGAACCGCACCGATGGAGACGGCGCAGGCGAGCAGGGCGCCCGTCTTGTTGCCCTCCATCTCCAGGCACTCCTCGACGGTGACCCGTTCGCGGTGCTCGTAGGAGATGTCCTGGGCCTGACCGTCGATCAGTTTCCGGGTGGCGGTGGTCAGCCGGCGCGTCGCACGGCCGGCCTCGGCCGTGCCGAGCTCCAGCAGGATCTCGTTGGCCAGCGCGAAGAGCGCGTCACCGACGAGGATCGCCTGGGCGGGGCCGTGCACCTTCCAGACGGTGTCCCGGTGGCGGCGCTGTTCGTCACCGTCCATCAGGTCGTCGTGCAGCAGCGAGAAGTTGTGCACGAGCTCCACCGCGACGGCGCCGGGGATCCCGGCATCGGCCGTCGCTCCGGCGGCCTCCGCCGAGATCAGGGCGAGCGCGGGGCGTACGGCCTTGCCGCCGTCCCCGTCGGCGGGGCGGCCCTCGGCGTCGATCCAGCCGAAGTGGTAGGCGGCGACCGTGTCCATGGGCGGTGCGAGCCGGTCAACAGCAGCGCGCAGCACCGGTGAGGACAGGGTCCGTCCGCGCTCCAGGAGCGCGACAGTATCGACGGTGTCTGCGGCCGGGGTCACAGGCTCTCCTCTTGTTCCAGTAACAGTGCTCATGCCGCCTCCTGAAGCGGATGGTCGTGGGTACGGCCGAGCGTGGTGAGCACGGTCCCGGCGGCGCTGAGACCGCTGCGCACCGCGCCCTCCATGGTCGCGGGCCAGCCAGTGGCGGTCCACGCCCCGGCCAGGTACAGGCCGGGGATCCTGGTGCGGGTGCCGGGACGCAGCCGTCCGACACCGGGGGCGGGCGCGAAGGTCGCGGTCCGCTCCCGGGTGACGAAGAAGTCCCGCACCCCGGCGCCGCGCGCCGCGGGCAGCAGCCTTTCCAGCTCCGGGAGATAGCGCTCTCTGAGCACGGAGACCGGCTGGTCGATGTCGTCGTCGGCGACCGACTGGGAGAGCGCCAGGTACTGCCCGCCGCCCTGGAGTCCCGAGGAGTCCGTACGGTCGAAGACCCACTGGACGGGGGTGCCGAGCGCGGCGAAGAAGGGGCGGCGGAGCACTTTGCGGTCGTACACGACATGGACGTTGAGGATCGGCGACGTACCGATCCCAAGCAGTCTCTCCGGTGCGTCGAGCGCCCCTTCGGGGAGCAGCGCGTGGGCCTCGCGGTGCGGTACGGCGAGTACCACGGCGTCGGCCTCCAGCGTCTCTCCGTCCGTCTCGACCCGCCAGCCGCCGTCCGCTTCGCGGGTGATCCCGGCGACTCTGGCGCGCAGCCGGGTGCGCACGCCCGCCGCGTCGAGTGCCTCGCGGGCGAGCCTGTCGTGCAGTTCGCCGAGCGGGACCCGGGCCCAGCCGATGTCGGCGGCGCCCGCTTCGGAGAGCAGCCCGGTCTTGAAGACCATCGCGGCGAGAGCCAGCGAGGCGTTCGGCGCGGTGGCGTTGAGCGTCGCGACACCCACCAGGTCCCAGAGCGCCTCGATGGTGCGGCCCGACTGCCCGTGCAGCCGCAGCCAGCTCCCGAAGTCGGTGTCGTCCAGGGCGGGATCGGCGAGATCGAGCCCCTTGAGCGCGAGCGCGGCGCGCCCGACGCTCGCCCGCTCGGCGAGCGAGAGGTGCGGATAGGTCGCGAGGCTCCTGGCGAGGTGCAGCGGCACGGGCAGCCCGCTGCGGCGCAGCCTGCCGAGGCGCGGCCCGCCCGCGGGCGCGATGTCGAGCACCGGCACGTCGAGCCGGTCCTGCAACGGGGCGAGGGCGGCGCCGCCGACCCGGTCGAGGAACCAGCGGTACGCGGTGCAGCAGCGGAGGTACACATGCTGGCCGTTGTCCACGGTCAGTGCGCCGCGCTGGAAGGAGAAGGCGAGACCTCCCAGCCGCGGGCGGCCTTCGAGCAGCGTCACGTGTACGCCCGCGTCGGCGAGTTCGAGTGCGGCGGTGGTGCCGGCCAGTCCTCCGCCGACCACGACGGCACGCGCCTGCCGCGCAGCGTCGGCTGTCATACGTCCCCCTCCCCGCCCCGGCCGTCCGGGTGCGGAGGGCAGGTCGTCGGATTCAGGGACGCGTGATCTTCCCGGGAGGTTGAGTGCCGCTCGGCCGCCTGTGACGGAGCGGGTCTGTCGAGGGGCATCAGGTGCGCCTCCGGGCGCTCTGACGTGTGATGTTGCGGGTGTCGAGACCGGAGAGACCACGGACCGCGACATACGCCTTCTCCCGGCCGGGCAGCGAGACACGGCCGCGCAGGACCGCCTCGGGGTCGCGCTCGATCCGGTCCAGAAGGCGCCGGTAGATGCCCGCCATCGCGGCGACGCAGGCCCCGCTGCGGCGGTCGAGGAAGGGCAGCAGCCGGTATCCCTTGGCGAACAGGGCGCGGGCGCGGCGGACCTCGTAGTGCACCAGGCCCGCGAAGTCGGATCCGGCGGGCGGCGTCGCGCTGTGAAACCCTTCCGAGCAGCCGAACTTGGCGAGGTCTTCGGCGGGCAGATAGGTGCGGCCGTTGCCCGCGTCCTCCCGGACGTCCCGCAGGATGTTGGTGAGCTGCAGCGCGAGGCCGAGCGTGTCGGCGTACTGCGAGGCCCGGCCGGCCGCGGCCGTGCTCGCCGCGTTGCCGAAGATGCCGAGCGAGAGCCGCCCGATGGCGCCCGCGACGCAACGGCAGTAGACCTCCAGGTCGTCCCAGGTCTCATAGGTCTCGCCGCGTACGTCCATCAGTACGCCGTCGATGAGTTCGTCGAGTCCGCCGAGCGGGATCGGGAACCGGCGTGCCGCGTCGGTCAGGGCCACCGCGACCGGGTCGGTGTCGTCCTCGTCGACGGCTCCTGCACGGATCCGCCCCAGGAGTTCACGGGTCGACTCCAGCCGCTCCCGCTTGACGTCGGGTGCCAGCTCCCCGTCGCCGATGTCGTCCACGCGCCGCGAGAAGGCGTACAGCGCGGACATGGCCTGCCGCTTGTCGGCGGGCAGCAGCCTGATGCCGTACGCGAAATTCCGCGCCTGCTGTCCTGTGACGGCCTCGCAGTACGTGTACGCGGCCATCACGGGCCCCGAAACCGGTGTCTGTCCCTCCACGGTCCGGCTCACCCCTCTCTACGCGTTCCTCGCAAGACGGCTCCCATTTCGCGCAACAGGCCGAGCTTGGTGGGCTTGGGCGGTCCGGGAAGCACGTCGAATCCGGCAGCGGAGACCGCGTGGAGAGCGGCACTTCCGCCGGCCACGAACCCGGCGAGCAGCAGCTTGAGCCTGCCATGGACGCTACCCACCAGCGGGGCGCCTTCATCCAGCAGTTCCCTGGCGCGCTCGGCTTCGTAGGCGATGAGCGCACGCACCGAGGCGCCGGCGCTCGGGACGGCCAGATCCGCCTCCTGGACGTGAAACTCCTTCATGTCCCGGGCGGGAAGGTAGATACGGTCGCGGCCGAGGTCCTCGGCGACGTCCTGGAGGTGCTCGGCGATCTGCAGTGCCGTGCAGACGGCGTCGGAGCGCCGGATGCGCTCGGGGCTCGCCGTGCCCGTGATCTGCAGGACGAGACGGCCGACCGGATTGGCCGAGAGCTCGCAGTAGGCGAGCAGGTCCTCGTAGGTCTCGTAGCGCCGGACCGTCTGGTCCTGGCGGTTGGCCGCGATCAGCCCGAGGAAGGGCTCGGGGGTGAGGGCGCAGCGGCGGACGGTCGGCCGGAGCGTGCGGAGGATGGGGTGGCGCGGCTGCTCGCCCGGTCCGGCGAAGACCCGCCGGAGGTCAGCCTCGAACGCGTCGAGCAGCGCGAGGCGGTCGTCGGAGCGTACGGGGTCGAGACCCAGGAGCCGGGCCTCGGTCGCCGGCGACGCGAGGTCTCCGTCGCCGATGTCGTCGACGAGCCGGGCGAAGCCGTAGACCGCCATCAGGTCGTCGCGCCAGGCGCGCGGCAGGAAGAACGGTGCTACCGGGAAGTTCTCTCCGGAAGCCTTGTCCAGCGTGGTGCGAGCATGGCTGTCGGTGCCCGCGTCCCGAGCGCCCGTCACCGCATGCTGCCAGGCGCGGGAACGGCGGAACCATCGCGGAGCTGGGACACGTCCGTTGCCATTGCCGTCACATCTCCCGTTCTACACTGCTGACTCAATACAACCCATTTCGGACACGCCGCGCAGACCGTCAGGCAAGGCGACGCCGGGTTGGCGACGCAGGGTTGTGGCCCCGCTTGCCGTGAATCAGCACCGGTACAGCTTACGTTGTACAACGACTGGCACGTCAGCGGGGTGCAGCGCGCATTACAAGAACACTTCAATCCGCCGCAACCTTCCCCGCAGGCACAGTACTTGACGATCACTTGACTCGCCGGAAGCTCTGTACGGCGGTCCGGCGATGGCCTGAACACCTCGCTCCTACCGGCGTGTCGGGGTGTTGCCGAGGGGCGGGCGACACCATGCGAGCGGCCCCCGCCGGAGATTCCGGGCGGGGGCCGCTCGTGCAGCGGAGGGTTCGGACTCGGCCGTTACCTGCCGGTGCCCTTCACTTGCCGGCCTTCTTCACTTGCCGGTCTCCTTCTCGTACGCCTTGACGACCTCTTCGGTCGGGCCGTCCATCAGCAGTTCGCCCTTCTCCAGCCAGAGCACGCGGTCGCAGGTGTCCCTGATCGACTTGTTGCTGTGGCTGACGAGGAAGACCGTGCCGGCCTCCTTGCGCAGCTCGCGGATGCGCTCCTCGGAACGGATCTGGAACTTGCGGTCACCGGTGGCCAGCGCCTCGTCGATCATCAGGACATCGTGGTTCTTGGCCGCCGCGATGGAGAACCTCAGCCTCGCCGCCATACCGGACGAGTACGTCCGCATCGGCAGCGTGATGAAGTCGCCCTTCTCGTTGATGCCGGAGAAGTCGACGATGCCCTGGTACCGCTCGCGGATCTCCTCGCGCGACATCCCCATGGCCAGACCGCCGAGAATGACATTGCGCTCGCCGGTCAGGTCGTTCATCAGCGCGGCGTTGACACCCAGCAGGGACGGCTGGCCATCGGTGTAGACCTTGCCGCTCTCCGTCGGGAGCAGTCCGGCGATGGCCCGCAGCAGGGTCGACTTGCCCGAACCGTTGGAGCCGATGAGGCCGATGGCCTCGCCGCGGTAGGCCGTGAAGGTCACTCCGCGTACGGCGTGCACCTTGCGGACACCGCGGGCCGCGCTGCGGTCCTTGCCGACGATCCGGCTGAGCGCCGCGGTGGCCGCGCCCTTGCCGCCGCCACCGGCGTTGACGCGGTACACGATGTGCACGTCGTCCGCGATGACCGTGGGGATGCGCGCTTGAATGGTTTCCTCAGCCACGGCCGTACCGCTCCTCAGCCTTCCAGAAGTACACGAAGCCCACGAGGCCCAGCAGCACCGCCCAGGCGGCCGCGGCCGCCCAGACGTGCGGGGGCAGGTTCTCGGAGCCGTAGCCGTCGATCATGGCGAACCGGACCAGGTCCATGTAGACGGTGGCCGGATTCCACTGGAGGACATGGGCGATCCACGGCGGCTTGCCCCTGAGCATGACCGTGATGGAGAACATCACGCCCGATGTGTACATCCAGGTACGCATGATGAACGGCATCAGCTGGGCGAGGTCCGGCGTCTTGCTCCCGAGCCTGGCCATGATCAGCGCGAGACCCGTGTTGAACACGAACTGCATCGCGAGGATGGGGATGACCAGGAGCCAGGACAGCGAGGGATAGCTGTGGAAGCAGACCGCGATCACGACCAGCACGATCATCGAGTACAGCAGCTGCTGGAGCTGCTGCAGCGCGAAGGACACGGGCAGCGAGGCCCGCGGGAAGTGCAGCGCCCGCACCAGGCCGAGGTTGCCCGAGATCGCCCGGACACCGGCCATCACCGAGCTCTGCGTGAAGGTGAAGACGAAGACGCCGGTCACCAGGAAGGGGATGAAGACGTCGTGCGGCAGCCCCCTCTTGGTGTTGAGGAGCAGGCCGAAGATGAAGTAGTAGACGGCCGCGTTGAGCAGCGGGGTCGCCACCTGCCACACCTGGCCCAGCTTGGCCTGGCTGTACTGGGCTGACAGCTTCGCGGAAGAGAAGGCCAGGATGAAGTGGCGCCGTCCCCAGATCTGCCGGACGTACTCCATGAGTCCGGGCCGGGCACCGCTCACCGACAGGCCGTACTTCCCGGCCAGCTCGGCCGAGGACAGACCGTCGTCGGGAGACGGGCGGTCGCTCAGCGCGACCGCACCGTCATGGGTTGTGTCACTCACAAGTTGAAACTTTCGTGTTCAAGATGCGCTGCCGGATCGGGACCGGCTCGGATGCCGGGTCCCGAAGTACGTCCGATGCTCTCGGAGAGCTTCCTCCCAGAGAGCTTCTCAGATCACGGGAGGCCGGCCCAGTCGGGTCAGCCGCCAGACCGTACGCCATTTCATCGGTCGGCGTGGTCCGCAGGGTGTCGTCCAGCCCTCCCGGAAGCCGCCGAACCACGCCTTGAGCGCGGCCCCCGAGGGGCGGCGGACCAGCGTGAGCAGCATCCACACCCCCAGGTAGACCGGCACCAGCGGTGCGGGGAGATTCCGGCGGGCCAGCCAGACCCGGTTACGGGCCACCATCCGGTGGTAGACCGCGTGCCGGGACGGGGCCGTGGTGGGGTGGTGCAGCACCATGTCGGACCGGTAGTCGATCATCCAGCCGGCGTCGAGCGCCCGCCACGCCAGGTCGGTCTCCTCGTGCGCGTAGAAGAACTCGCCGGGGAGCGGTCCCGCGTCGGCGATGACCCTGGACCGTACGGCGTTGGCCCCGCCGAGGAAGGTCGTGACCCGCGAGGAGTGCATGGGGTCGGACGCACGCAGCCGCGGGACGTGGCGGCGCTGGGTGACCCCGGTGTCGGGGTCGGCGATCCGGAAGCTGATGATGCCCAGCTCGGGGTCGGCGGCGAAGGCCGCGCGGCACAGCTCTGCGGTGTCGGTGCGGGGCAGCAGACCGTCGTCGTCGAGGAAGAGCAGGATGTCGACGTCGGAGCCGGCCGGGCCGAATGCCTCGATGCCGACGTTGCGGCCGCCGGGGATGCCCAGGTTCTCGGGCAGCTCCACCGTCCGTACGCCGTCGGGGACGTCCGGGACGGGCGCGCCGTTGCCGACCACGACCACCTCGACCGGCTCGCCGTCCTGTTTCGCGACGGAGTCGAGCAGGTCGCGCAGCTCGTCGGGGCGGTTGCCCATCGTGATGATGACCGCGCCGACCTTCGCGGGGCCGCCCGCGCCGGGGGCCGTCACTTGAGCCTGCTCGAAGCGAGGATGGACACGAGGTGGAGCAGGGACTGCAGGAGCGCGATACCGGCCAGCACGGCGACGCCGAGCCGGGAGAAGAACAGGTCGCCCCTGATCTGGTCGACGATCGCCAGGACCAGGATCAGCAGGGACGCCTCGATCCCGAGGACGAGCCGGTGGAACTTGAGCGCCCCGGCGGCCCGGCGGGCCA
Organism: Streptomyces sp. NPDC059398; assembly: GCF_042751845.1. NCBI lineage: Bacteria > Bacillati > Actinomycetota > Actinomycetes > Kitasatosporales > Streptomycetaceae > Streptomyces > Streptomyces sp. NPDC059398. The sequence goes on from NZ_JBHYWP010000058.1 coordinate 11,752, forward strand.
GCGCCATACCGGAGGAGCGCGGCTCGGACGCGGTCTCCTTGACGGGCGGCAGCCCCTGCTGGTGGCGGGCGACGCCGACGAGGTCGGTCTCGGACTTGATCAGGACGGCGCCGAGTGCGGCCAGCGTCCCGAGGAAGGCCCACAGCCAGTCGATCCGGCCGGTGCCCCAGAGGTCCGCCGCGCGCAGCCCGAAGCCGACGAGGACCGCGGCGTCGCAGACGTAGGCGGCAACCCGGTCCACGTAGACGCCGACCATCGAGTACTGCTTCTTCCAGCGGGCGACCTCGCCGTCGACGCAGTCGATGAGCAGGTAGAGCTGGACCATCACCACACCGAGCACGGCGCCCCAGACGCCCGGCACCAGGAGGGCCGGGGCGGCGAGGGCCGCGGCGACCGTCATCACATAGGTCAGCTGGTTGGGCGTGATCCGCGTGTTCACCAGGTGCCGGTCCACGCGCAGCGAGACCTCGCGCATGTAGAGCCGGCCGCCCCAGTGCTCGCCGCTCCGCCGGTCCTTGACCCCCGGGGGGTGAACGACCGGGCGGAGTTCAGCTACCGATGGTTTTTGCATAGTCGGCGTAAGCGTCCTTGATCTGGTCTGCGGACAGGTTGAGGTGTTCGAGGATGGTGAAGCGCCCGGGGCGGGTCTGCGGGGCGTACTGGACGGCCTGGACGAACTCGTCCACGCTGAAGCCCAGCTCGCCGGGGAGTACGGGCAGCCCGTGCCGGCGCAGCACATCGGCGAAGAGCGCGGACTCGTCGGCCGCCCCCCGCAGATGCATCGCGAAGGCCGCACCGAGCCCGACCTGCTCCCCGTGGCTGCCGGCCCGCCGGGGGAAGAGCAGGTCGAAGGCGTGGCAGATCTCGTGGCAGGCGCCGGACGAGGGCCTGGTGTCGCCGCTGATCGAGATCGCGATGCCGGAGAGTACGAGCCCCTCGGCGAGCACCATCAGGAACTCGTCGTCGCCGACCCCGCCGGGGTGGCGCAGGACCGCCTCGCCCGCGGTGCGGGCCATGGCCGCGGCGAGCCCGTCGACCGCTTCGCCGTTGACCTTGTGGGACAGCTCCCAGTCGGCGATGGCGGAGATGTTGGAGATCGCGTCGCCGACGCCGGAGCGGATGAAGCGCGGCGGGGCGTCCCGGATCACATCGAGGTCGACGACGATCGCGATGGGGGTCGGGACGCCGTACGAGCCGCGCCCGTTGTCGTTGTCCAGGGTGGACACCGGCGAGCAGATGCCGTCGTGCGAGAGGTTCGTCGCGACGGCGACCATCGGGAGGCCCACCCGGGCCGCCGCGTACTTGGTCACGTCGATGATCTTGCCGCCGCCGAGACCGACGACCGCGTCGTACCGCTTGCCCTTGATGCCGTCCGCCAGCCGCACCGCGGAGTCGATGGTGCCGTCGGCGACGGAGTACCAGTCGGCGCCGGGCAGCACCGGGGCGAGCTTCTCCCGCAGCGCCTGGCCCGAACCGGCGCTGACGGCCAGGGCGAGCTTGCCGGAGGCCGAGATCCGCTGGTCGGCGAGGAGCCCCGCCAGGTCGTCGAGGGCGCCACTGCTGATGTCGACGACGACAGGGGACGGGATGAGCCTCGTCAGTACTGGCACGCGATGCCACGGCCCTTCGCGAGGTCGTCGTGGTTGTCGATCTCCACCCAGGCGACGTCCCCTATGGGCGCCACGTCGATACGGAAGCCGCGGTTCACCAGCTCCTGGTAGCCGTCCTCGTAGTAGAGGTCCGGGTCGCGCTCGAAGGTGACCTTGAGCGCGTCCGCGAGCTCCTCGGCCGCCTCGGGCTCGATGAGGGTGACTCCGATGTACTCACCGGTCGCCGTCGCGGGGTCCATCAGCTTGGTGATCCGGGCCACCGCGCCGGTCTCGTCCGTGATCACCTTCATCTCCTCGTCGGCGAGGTGCTTCACCGCGTCGAGGGCGAGGACGATCCGCCGGCCGTCGCCCCGTGCGGCGAGGAGCGTCTTCTCCACGGAGACCGGGTGCACGGTGTCGCCGTTGGCGAGGATCACACCCTGCTTGAGCACCTCACGGGCGCACCAGAGGGAGTAGGCGTTGTTCCACTCCTCGGCCTTGTCGTTGTCGATGAGCGTGATGGTGACGCCGTACTTGGCCTCGAACTCCGCGCGGCGTGCGTACACCGCCTCCTTGCGGTAGCCGACCACGACCGCGACCTCGGTGAGCCCGACCTCGGCGAAGTTGCTGAGCGCGATGTCGAGAACGGTGGTCGGCTCGCCCTCCCCCTCGGGGCCGACGGGCACGAGGGCCTTGGGCAGCGTGTCGGTGTAGGGACGCAGACGCCTGCCTGCGCCGGCCGCCAGTACGAGGCCGATCATGCGGGTTCTCCTTCGTCATGTACAGCGGGTGCGCCGGAGGACACCCAGAAGCGGATGCTCTCCGCGAGCACCACGACCGCCACGGCCACGGCGCACACGGTGAGCGCGACGGCGAAGCTGTCCCCGGTGGTGTGGCGTGTCGTCAGTACGGCGGCGAGCACCGCCACCACCAGGGTCCGGCCGTCGTGGCCGCCGATCGTGCGCACCAGCCAACGGGGCGGCGCGCCGGTGCCGCCCTTGATGCGGTACACCGTGTCGTAGTGATGGTAGGCGACGGCCGCCACCAGACCGAAGGCCGCGGGCAGCGCCTCGTGGACGCCGGAGCGGGCCGCGAGCACGAGGATCGTGACGTATTCGGCCGCCCGGAAGACCGGGGGCACCAGCCAGTCCAGCGCGCCCTTGAGCGGGCGCGAGACGGCCGTCCCGGAGAGTACGCAGTACACGGCGGCGGCCACGGCCGGCCACCAGCTGCCGACCGGCGCGAAGAGCGAGACGCCCACCACGAGCGCACCCCCCACGCACGCGATCACCGGCAGGGCACCGCGCGGCCCCTTGAGGAACCGGGCGAAGAGCTGGGCGAGCGGGCCCGAGTCGGCGAGGTCGGCCAGTGCCTGGGCGGCGCGGTCGGTGCGGGTGGCCCGGCGGGTCAGCGAGCGCAGGATCCGGCCGGCCGTGGTGTAGCAGGCGGCCAGGGCGCAGCCGATGAGCAGCGCGTAGAAGACGATGCGGGGGGTGGTCACCGCGGTGAGCACGGCGATCATCGCCCAGCGTTCACCGATCGGGAGCACGATCATGCGGCGCACCCAGACCGTCCAGCCGACGCTGTCGAGCTTGTCGGAGAGGGCGGCGGTGGGGCTGGTGTTGGCGGTCGCGTCGTGGTTGGCCTCGTTGAAGGAGAAGTCCACGACATGGCGGCAGGTCTGGAGGACCATCGCGCCGAGCGCCAGCGCCCAGATGTCGTCCCCGTTGCGGGCCGCGCCCAGCGCGAGTCCCGCGTAGTAGGCGTACTCCTTGGCGCGGTCGAAGGTGGCGTCGAGCCAGGCGCCGAGCGTCGAGTACTGGAGCGAGTACCGGGCGAGCTGGCCGTCCGTGCAGTCCAGCACGAAGGAGCAGATCAGCAGGATACCGGCGGCGATGTAACCGCCGCGGGTGCCGGTGGCGGCGCAGGCCGCCGCTATGAGCGCGGTGATCAGCGAGGCGGTGGTGACCTGGTTCGGGGTCAGCCCGCGGCGGGCGCACCAGCGGGCGATGTACCGCGAGTAGGGGCTGATGCAGTACGTCGTGAAGAAGCCGTCCCGGGACTTCACCGCCGTACGCAGCCGTACGGCCTCGTCGTCCACGGCGGCGACGGCGGCCCTGGCCTCGTGGCGGCTCTGCGGGTCCTGCGGGACCGAGGCGACCAGGGACCCCAGCTCGGGCCGCTGTACCGGGGTTCCGGCGGTGTCCAGTGCCGCGGCCAGGGTGTCGGGGCCCGGCCGGGTGCTCGCCAGTACGCGGTTGAGCGCGGGCCGGGCCTGCGGCTGGACGGTGAGCGCCCCGGGGACGGCGGCCGCGGCGAAGCGCGGGTCGGTCAGGGCCAGGCGGAGCGAGTGGAGGTGGCCGACGAAGCGGGTGTCGACGACCGCGACGCGCTCGTCGGCGGGTGCGGCGGCGAGCAGCTTCGCTGTCTCTGCCGCGTCGGCTGCGGTGCGTACGTCGAAGCCCAGCGACCGCAGATCGCCCTCCAGCGACGATCCGGGTACCGGCACACCGGCGAGGATGGCGGTCGACAGACGAACTCACTCCTTGGAGCTGGCGTGGCACACGCGGAGACGGCCCGCTCCCGGCAGGGGCGGGCGGCATGTCGGCAGAGGCTATCGGATGGACGGAAGCAGGAGTTCACGGCCCGTTTACGTCCCGATTAGGCCCCGGTCCCGGTGGGCACGGCCCCGGGCCGCCTGCCGCGGTCATCATGATCGATCCATGCCCCGCCCCACAAACCGCGCCCCCCCTGGCCGTCCGGCAGAGACGGCGCCGGGGCGGCCGGCCGGGGTCTATAGGGTGGCCGGTATGACGTGGCTGATCACAGGTGGTGCGGGGTACATCGGGGCGCATGTGGCGCGGGCGATGGTGGCGGCCGGTGAGCGGGTGGTCGTCCTGGACGACCTGTCGAGCGGGCTCGCCGAGCGGCTTCCGGACGGGGTCCGGCTGGTGCGTGGCTCGGTCCTCGACCGGGGGCTCCTGGACGCGACCCTCACCGCCGACGGGATCTCCGGTGTGGTGCATCTCGCGGGCAGGAAGCAGGTCGGGGAGTCCGTCGAGCACCCGCTGAGCTACTACCGGGAGAACGTGCACGGTCTGACCGTGGTGCTTGAGGCCGCGGTCGCGGCCGGGGTGCGACGCTTCCTGTTCTCGTCGTCGGCCGCCGTCTACGGCGTTCCCGGCACGGAGCTGATCACCGAGTCGACGCCCTGTGCGCCGATCAATCCGTACGGGGAGACGAAGCTGGCCGGCGAGTGGCTGGTCCGGGCGGCGGGCCGGGCGCACGGCATCTCGACGGCCTGCCTGCGCTACTTCAACGTGGCCGGTGCGGCGGCGCCCGCGCTGGCCGACATCGGGGTGCACAACGTCATCCCGATGTTCTTCGACCGGCTGACCCGCGGGGAGCAGCCGCGGATCTTCGGTGACGACTACGCCACCCCCGACGGCACCTGTATCCGTGACTACATCCATGTCGCCGATCTCGCCGACGCTCATCTCGCGGTGGCCGCCAGGCTGGACGCCGACGGCGGCGCGGGGGACCTGACGCTCAATGTCGGGCGCGGGGTGGGCGTATCGGTGCGGGAGCTGGCCGACCTCGTCGCCTCGGTCACCGGGATGCCGATGTCGCCGGTGGTCGAGGAGCGCCGCCCCGGTGACGCGGCCACGGCCGTGGCATCGGGTGAACTGATCCACCGGGAGCTCGGCTGGACGGCGGGGCGCGGGGTGCGCGAGATGGTCGAGTCGGCGTGGGACGGCTGGTGCCTGCGACACCCCGAGGCCGCAGCGCCAGAAGACGCCGCAACACCCCGACGCACGCCGTAAATGATCTCGTGTCCTGCTCCAACCTGCCATGATTTCCGCAGGTCAGAGCAGCTGACACGGGAGGCGCTCGCATGGGGGCTGGGCACGCACACGGGCATACACACCCGCACACACACGGCGGGCCGCCGCAGTCCGGGACCGCGGGCGCCGCGCACCGGGCCCGGCTGCGCATCGCGCTCACCATCACCCTGGCCGTGATGGCGGTGGAGATCGCGGGCGGGCTGCTGGCCGACTCGCTGGCGCTGCTCGCGGACGCCACCCATATGGCGACGGACGCGCTCGGGCTGGCGCTGGCGCTGCTGGCGATCCACTTCGCCAACCGCCCGGCCGGTGAGAACCGCACCTTCGGTTACGCACGGGCGGAGATCCTGGCCGCGCTCGCCAACTGCCTCCTGCTGCTGGGCGTGGGCGGCTATGTGCTGTACGAGGCGATCCAGCGGTTCATCACGCCGGCCGACACGGCGGGCGGCCGGACCATCGTCTTCGGTCTCATCGGTCTGGTGGCCAACATGGTCTCGCTCTCCGTTCTCGTCCGGGGGCAGCGGGAGAGCATCAACGTCCGCGGTGCCTATCTGGAGGTGATGGCCGACGCGCTGGGCTCGGTCGCCGTGCTGGTCTCGGCCACCGTGATCCTCACGACGGGCTGGCAGGCCGCGGACCCCGTGGCCTCGATCGTCATCGGCCTCATGATCGTCCCGCGTACGGTCAAGCTGCTGCGCGAGACGCTCGACGTACTGCTGGAGGCCGCCCCGAAGAACGTCGACATGGGCGAGGTGCGGGCCCACATCCTGGCCCTTCCCGGGGTGGCCGGAGTCCACGACCTGCATGCGTGGACGATCACCTCGGGGATGCCGGTCCTCTCCGCACATGTGGTGGTCAGCCCCGACGCCCTGGACACGATCGGGCACGAGAAGATGCTCCATGACCTGCAGGGCTGCCTCGGCACGCACTTCGATGTCGCGCACTGCACCTTCCAGCTGGAGCCGGGCGGCCACGCGGCGCACGAGGCGAAGCTCTGCCACTGAGCGGGTCCGTACGGGGGCGCGAGGGCCGGGGGAGGCGGCGGGCACCCCGCTGCTGCTCACCGCCGGTGCGACCGCGGTCGCCGGCCCGCTCGCCCGGGGCCGGTTTCCCGGCGGGCGGCGAATTCTGATATTCCGGTCGGTGGCCCTGCCGCACTGTGCGGCGGGGCCACCGACACGTCTCGCCCTCCGAAGTACGGACAAGCCGCTTTTGTACGGCAGACTGAGGAGCCGGTGACGCCCGATGCGAAGGATGGTTATGTCGAACGGCGCAGCAGAAGCGATCATGCTCGAACTGGTCGATGAGAGCGGCAGGACCATCGGAACAGCGGAGAAGCTCGCCGCACACCAGGCACCCGGCCAGCTGCACCGGGCCTTCTCGGTCTTCCTCTTCGACGGTGCGGGACGGCTGCTGATCCAGCGTCGGGCGCTCGGCAAGTACCACTCCCCCGGTGTGTGGTCCAACACCTGCTGCGGGCACCCTTATCCGGGTGAGTCCCCCTTCGCGGCTGCGGCCCGCCGCACCTACGAGGAGTTGGGGATCTCACCGGCGCTGCTCGCCGAGGCGGGCACGGTCCGTTACAACCACCCGGACCCCGACTCGGGCCTGGTGGAGCAGGAGTTCAACCATCTGTTCGTCGGACTCGCCCAGGCGGAACTGCGGCCGGACCCCGACGAGGTGGACGACACGGCGTTCGTCACCGCCGCCGAACTGACCGAGCGGCACGCGTCCGCGCGGTTCTCGTCCTGGTTCATGACGGTGCTCGACGCGGCCCGCCCCGCGGTCAGAGAGCTGACGGGGCCGGACGCGGGCTGGTGACGACGGGGGCGAGCGGCAGTGCGGACCAGACGACCTTGCCGCCGCTCGCCGTCTGTTCGACCCCGCAGGTCCCGCCGGCCTCCGCGGTGATCTCCCGTACGAGCATCAGCCCCCGGCCGCCGGTCTGCCCCTGGTCCGCGTCCAGCGCCCTGGGCCGGTAGGGGTGGTTGTCCTCGACCGATACCCGGATCCAGGAGGCTCCGACAGCGACCTCCACGGCCACCTCCGGGGAGAGCAGCGCGGCATGGCGTACGGCGTTGGTGACCAGCTCGGAGACGATCAGCAGCAGCCCCTGGACGGTGTCACGGCCGACCGGGACCTGCTGGCGCGTCAGGAGATCGCGTACGGCGTGCCGGGCCTGCGGTACGGAGATGTCGACCGCCGGCGCGGTGAACCGCCAGACGCCTTCGTAGGGCAGGGAGCCGGCGACCGCCGGGTCGGGCGGGCTGTTGCTCCCGCGGCTCTCCATATCCCGGCTCCCGCCCTCGCGCTCGATGGTGACCACGCAATGAGTGTTGGGAATGAGCCGGTCCACCCCGAGCAGCTGAACAGAAGTCAGCACTAATCGGCGCTAATCGACGGAGTGCGACCGGCCTTGTTGTTGACGCGACCGATTCTGGACCTTTGTTGACGTCTGTGGTCGTGTAAGTGACTTGGGCGACAAAGCGACACGGGTACCGCCCGCAGCCCTCCGTCCGCCGAAGGGCCTGCGGGCGGTACGGCTCCGCCTGGCCCGGCCGGATAGCATCCGGCTCATGGAGCCGCAGCTGCAGCACAGTGTCGCCGACGGGGTCGCCACCGTCGTGATCAGCAATCCCGCCAAGCGCAATGCCATGACGGCGGCGATGTGGCGGGCCCTGCCGGTGCTGCTCGACCGGCTGGCGGACGACGTGGCAGTCCGCGTCCTGGTCCTGACCGGAGCCGGGGGCACCTTCTGCGCCGGGGCCGACATAGCGACACTGCGGGACCCGCGCGAGGACGCCCAGAGGCTCGCGGTCCGGGCTGAGGAGGCCCTCGCCGCCTTCCCCAAACCGACTCTCGCCGCCGTGCGCGGCCACTGCGTGGGCGGCGGCTGCCAGCTGGCGGCCGCCTGCGATCTGCGGTTCGCCGAGGAGGGGGCGCTGTTCGGGGTGACTCCCGCGAAGCTCGGGATCGTCTACCCGGCGGCGTCCACCGCACGGCTGGTGTCCCTGGTGGGTCCGGCGACCGCCAAGTACCTTCTGTTCTCAGCCGAGTTGATCGGTACGGACCACGCACTGCGGGCCGGTCTCCTCGACGAGGTGGCGCCCGTCGACCTGCTCGGCCCGCGGGTGGCGGAGTTCGCCCGGGTGCTGGTGTCACGGTCGCAGCTGACACAGACGGCCGCCAAGGAGTTCGCCGCGGGCCGGGAGGACCGGGGGGCGTACTGGCGGGCGACGGCGCGGGACTCCGGCGATCCGGCGGAGGGCGTGGCCGCCTTCCTGGAACGCCGGGAGCCCCGCTTCACCTGGACCCCCCGCCCGGCAGCCGTTCCGCGGGGCGCTACCGGAGGATGAAGCGGCTCCGCCCGCGCAGCTCCGCGACCAGATCGGCCGGGGCCTTCAGCGGTGAGCCCGCGTCGTACGGCGGCTGCGGGTCGTACTCGGTGCCCAGCTGGACCGCCTGCGCATGGCGGTCCCCGGCGATCCGGCCGACCAGGGCGAGCCCCATGTCGATACCGGAGGAGACTCCGGCCGCGGTGATGAACTTGCCGTCGGTGACGACCCGTTCGCTAGTCGGCACCGCACCGAAGGCGGTCAGGGCGTCCAGCGCGAGCCAGTGACTGGTGGCGCGCCGGCCGCTGAGCAGACCCGCGGCTGCCAGCAGCAGGGATCCCGTACAGACGGAGGTCGTCCAGGTGCTGGCCGCGTCGGCCGCGCGCAGCCAGCCGAGCAGCCGCTCGTTCTCCATCTGGGCGGTCTGTCCCGGCCCGCCCGGCACCACGACGACATCGGGGCGCGGCACGTCGTCGAGCGTCCGCTCCGCGACCAGGGCGAGGCTTCCGCTGTCGTTGTGCACGGCTCCGGTCCGCTCGGCGACGAAGACGGTCTCGGCGTCCGGGATGCGGCAGAGCATTTCGTACGGCCCGACCGCGTCCAGCGCGGTGAAGCGGTCGAAGAGGGCGATCGCGATCTGCATGGTGTGCCTTTCAGACGGGTGGCGCCGGGGTGGCCCGGGGTGCGGTCGGCGGGGTCGTGGAACGAGGGGTGGCGGGCGCGTGAAAGCGTCGGCGGTACTCGGCCGGGGCGGTGGCCACCGATTTCAGGAAGGCGCGCCGCATGGCCTCGGGTGTGCCGTAGCCGCAGGCGCGGGAGATCTCCGCGACCGAGTCCGCGGTGTCCTCCAGGAGCCGCCTGGCGTGTTCCAGCCGGACTCGCCCGACGTACTGGCCCGGCGTCGTTCCGGTCTCCGCGCGGAAGGCGCGGGCGAAGTGGCGCGGCGAGAGCCGGGCGCGGGCCGCGAGGGACTCGACCGACAGATCACCGCCGGGGTGCTCGCTGATCCACTGCTGGACCTCGCGCAGCGGGTCGCGTTGGGCGGTCTGGGCGGCCAGCTGGACGCTGAACTGCGCCTGGTTGCCCGGACGGCGGAGGAAGACGACGAGATGGCGGGCGACGGTCAGCGCGGTGTCCCGGCCCAGGTCCTCCTCGACCAGCGCGAGGGCCAGATCGATTCCGGCGGTGACCCCGGCTGATGTGGCGAACTTCCCGTCCCGTACGAAGATCGGCTCGGGGTCGACATCGACGGCCGGATAGGTACGCGCCAGATGATCGCAGACCGACCAGTGCGTGGTGATGCGGTGTCCGTCCAGCAGACCGGTCCTGGCGAGCAGCAGCGCACCGGTGCACACCGAGACGACGCGCTCGGCGCGGGGCGCGTGTTCGCGCAGCCAGTCGATCAGCCGGGGGTCGGGGGCGCGGGTGCCCTGGCCGCCGGGGACCAGCAGGGTGTGCGGGTCCCCGGAATCGGCCAGCGTTCCGTCCGGTACGAGAGTGAGGCCGCCGGAGGTGCGGACGGGGGCGCCGTCGAGCGAGGCGGTACGCAGGGTGTACGCGTCCCGGTCGATACGGCCGGCGCCCGCGAAGACCTCCAGGGGGCCGGTCACATCGAGGCTCTGCACACCGTCGAAGAGGACGATCAGCAACGGTCTCTGCGGCATGGCGTCCATCCTTGGCGCAGGGGGCGGTGTCCGCAATGACGAAACTCCCACCTTTCCTGCCATGCCCCGGCCGTCCCGGGCCCGCTGCCCCGCCCGGCACGGTGCCGCGGCCCTCGCCCTCCCGGACCCGCTGCCCTCGCCCTGCCGGGACTCGCCGCCCTGCCCCTCGCCCCTTCCCGGTTCCGGGCTCCCGGCTCCCGGCTCCCGGCTCCCGGCTCCCGGCTCCCGGCTCCCGGCTCCCGGCTCCCGGCTCCCGGCTCCCGGCTCCCGGCTCCCGGCTCCCGAGCGGATCCTCCCCCGTACGGCCCGGAGACCCGGCCGCCCTTCCTCCCGTACCGACCAGTCGGTAACATTCCGGCCATGACCTCGCTCCAGCCGCGCGCCGGCCGTCGCTGCCACAACTCCGTCAACCCGCTACACTCGACGCTCTACTTCTCCCCCGATCTCACCGAACAGCTCGCCGCGGCCGGGATCGACGACCCTGCCGCCGCCTACTTCGCCGCGCGCGGTGCGGCGATGGGGGCTGTCGGGCCCGGCACCATCGCGGCCACGTTCTACAACTTCAACCCCGCACTGATCGCCCGGCACGTCCCCGCCGTGTGGGAGAAGGCCGATCCGTGGACCGTGCTCGACGCCCGGCTGCGCGCCGCCGACGCCACGCTGCGGCGGCTGCTCGGCGAGGAGGCAGTCGCGTCGGAGCCGATGGCCGAGGCGGCCCGGCTCGCGCTGCGCGCCGCCGAGGCGTGCACCCGGCACGCCCGCCCGCTCTACGCGGCCCACGCAGATCTGCCGGTCCCCGACGAGCCCCACCTCGCGTTCTGGCACGCGGCGACCCTGCTGCGCGAGCACCGCGGCGACGGCCACCTCGCCGTACTGCTCACCGCAGGGCTCGACCCGCTGGAGGCGCTGGTGAGCCACACGGCGACCGGCAAGGGCATGGCGCCCCGGTGGATCCTCACCACCCGCGGCTGGCACCGGAGCGACTGGGACGCGGCGGTCGAGCGGCTGCGTGGGCGCGGGCTGCTGGACGCGGAGGGCGCACTCACCGAAGCGGGCACCCAGCTGCGCCAGGACGTCGAGTCGGAGACCGACCGCCTCGATCTCGCACCGTACGAACACCTGGGCGCCGAGGGCGTGGAGCGGCTGACCGAGCTGGCGCGCGGCTTCCTCGCCACCGCGGTGGCGGCCGGCGCCTTCCCCTCCGGTATCAGCTGAAGCGGCCGGGGCGGGCGTCGTCCCCGCTCTGTCGGCGCCGCCTGCCACAATGCTGATGCACTGTTTCCCCGCGTGGCGGCGGCCCGGCTCCCACCGGCGGTCCGTTCGCCCCGCGGGGTCCGGGGACCGCTCCGGAAGAATGCGGCAAGCTCAGCGAGAAGGCGGTACGGGATCGTGACCACGACCACCCCAGTTTCCATCGAAAGCAGGATCGCGGAGGAGCTCGGCGTCAGGGAACGGCAGGTGAAGGCCGCCGTCGAGCTGCTCGACGGCGGCTCGACCGTGCCGTTCATCGCGCGCTACCGCAAGGAAGCGACCGAGATGCTCGACGACGCGCAGCTGCGCGCTCTTGAGGAGCGGCTGCGCTATCTGCGGGAGCTGGAGGAGCGGCGGACGGCAGTTCTGGAGTCCGTACGGGAGCAGGGCAAGCTGGACGAAGCGCTGGAGGCGCAGATCAGGGCCGCCGAGACCAAGGCGCGGCTGGAGGACATCTATCTGCCCTTCAAGCCGAAGCGCAGGACCAAGGCCCAGATCGCGCGGGAGGCGGGGCTCGAACCGCTCGCCGACGGTCTGCTGGCCGACCCCTCGGTGGAACCGCTCACGGCAGCGGCGGCGTTCGCCGGCGCGGACAAGGGCGTCGCCGATCCGGCCGCCGCACTCGAAGGCGCACGCGCCATCCTCACCGAGCGGTTCGGCGAGGACGCCGACCTCATCGGCGAGCTGCGGGAGCGGATGTGGACCCGGGGGCGGCTGACGGCGAAGGTGCGGGAGGGCAAGGAGGAGCAGGGCGCCAAGTTCGCCGACTACTTCGAGTTCGCCGAGCCGTTCACCGCGCTGCCCTCGCACCGGGTGCTGGCGATGCTGCGGGGCGAGAAGGAGGACGTGCTCGATCTGGTCCTGGAGCCGGAGGAGCCGTCGGACGCCGCGGGGCCCTCGGCGTACGAGTCGATGATCGCCCGGCGGTTCGGCGTGGCCGACCGCGGCAGGCCGGGCGACAAGTGGCTTGCCGAGACGGTGCGCTGGTCCTGGCGCACCCGGGTCCTGGTCCATCTGGGGATCGACCTGCGGCTGCGGCTGCGGACGGCCGCCGAGGACGAAGCGGTCAAGGTCTTCGCGTCCAACCTGCGCGATCTGCTGCTGGCCGCACCGGCCGGGACCCGCGCCACCCTCGGGCTCGACCCCGGCTTCCGTACCGGGGTGAAGGTGGCCGTCGTCGACGCGACCGGCAAGGTCGTGGCCACCGATGTGATCCACCCCCATGTCCCGGCCAACCGGTGGGACGAGGCGCTGGCGAAGCTGGCCCGGCTGGCGAAGGAGCACGCGGTCGAGCTGATCGCGATCGGCAACGGCACCGCGTCCCGTGAGACGGACAAGCTCGCCGGTGAACTGTGCGCCAAGCACCCGGAGTTGAAGCTGACCAAGGTGATGGTCTCCGAGGCGGGCGCCTCCGTCTACTCGGCGTCCGCCTTCGCCTCGCAGGAACTGCCCGATATGGATGTGACGCTGCGGGGCGCGGTCTCCATCGCCCGCAGGCTCCAGGACCCGCTCGCCGAGCTGGTCAAGATCGACCCCAAGTCGATCGGCGTCGGTCAGTATCAGCACGACCTCGCCGAGGTGAAGCTCTCGCGCTCGCTGGACGCGGTCGTCGAGGACTGTGTGAACGGTGTCGGTGTGGACGTCAACACCGCGTCGGCCCCGCTGCTCTCCCGGGTCTCCGGGATCGGTTCGGGGCTCGCCGAGAACATCGTGGCGCACCGAGACACCAACGGCCCCTTCCGGTCGCGCAAGGCCCTCAAGGACGTGGCGCGACTGGGTCCCAAGGCGTACGAGCAGTGCGCGGGCTTCCTCCGCATCCGGGACGGTGACGATCCGCTGGACGCGTCGAGCGTGCACCCGGAGGCGTATCCGGTGGTGCGGACGATGGCCAGGAAGGCGGGCGGCGGAACGCTCGTCGGGAACGCGGCGCTGCTGCGCTCGCTGGACCCGGCCGAGTTCGTGAACGACACCTTCGGGCTGCCCACCGTGACCGACATCCTGCGCGAGCTGGAGAAGCCGGGACGCGACCCGCGGCCCGCGTTCAAGACGGCCACCTTCAAGGAGGGCGTCGAGAAGCTGGGCGATCTGACGGCCGGGATGGTCCTGGAGGGTGTGGTCACCAATGTCGCCGCGTTCGGCGCGTTCGTGGACATCGGGGTCCACCAGGACGGTCTTGTCCATGTCTCCGCGCTCTCCAGGACGTTCGTCAAGGACCCGCGTGACGTGGTGAAGCCGGGTGACATCGTCAAGGTGAAGGTGATGGACGTCGACATCCCGCGCAAGCGGATCTCGCTCTCCCTGCGGCTCGACGACGAGCCGGGGGCCAAGCAGGGCGGCGGCAGCAGGGAGCGCCAGGACCGGGGCCGGCGGGCGCAGGACGGACAGGCAGGCCAGGGCGGACAGGGCGGCCAGGGCGGTCGCCCTCCGCAGCAGCGGCAGGGCGGCGGGGGCCGGCGCGGTGGCGGTAGTGGTGGTGGCCGTGGGTCGTCGGCTCCGGCACCGGCCAACAGTGCGATGGCGGACGCCCTGCGCCGGGCCGGACTGGCGGACCCCGGTCAGGGCAAGGGGCGCGGCTCGGGGCGCGGCTGATCCGGCCGGGGCTGCGGCCCTGATGACCTGACGCACCCGCCGGGGGGGGGGGGGCGCGCGCCCGGCCCCGGGGGGGGGGCGGGTTGGGGGCCGCCCGGGGGCGAGCCGAGCCCCACCGCGCGCGCCCACAGCACGCCCCACCCC
>NZ_JBHYWP010000058.1:26178-29945 GCF_042751845.1 Streptomyces sp. NPDC059398
CGGGGCGGGGGGCGGGGGTCACGGGCGGGGGGGGGCGGCCATTTTGACCTTCCCCCCCCGCGGGGGGGGCCCGGCGGGCCCCCCCCGGCGGTGCGGAGAACAGTGGCCGGACCAGCGGAGCACAGCGCACCCGGCAGCGCAGCAGAAAACGGTCGGCCCAACGGAGCACAGCGCGGAGCACAGCGCACCTGGCCGGTCAGACCTCCGTGACCTTTCCGCCGGCCACCTCGATACGGCGCGTCGTACGGACCGCGTCCAGCATCCGGCGGTCGTGGGTGACCAGCAGCAGGGTCCCCTCGTACGAGTCGAGCGCCGACTCCAGCTGCTCGATGGCCTCCAGGTCCAGATGGTTGGTGGGCTCGTCGAGTACCAGGAGGTTGACGCCCCTGCCCTGCAGCAGCGCGAGGGCGGCCCTGGTGCGTTCGCCCGGCGAGAGCGTGGTCGCGGGGCGCAGCACATGCGGCGCTTTCAGGCCGAACTTGGCGAGCAGCGTACGGACTTCGGCGGGCTCGGTTTCGGGGACCGCCGCGCAGAACGCGGCCAGCAGCGTCTCCGTACCGTGGAAGAGGGCGCGGGCCTGGTCGACCTCGCCGACGACGACGCCAGGGCCGAGCGCCGTGTGCCCGGTGTCCAGCGGGACGCGGCCCAGCACCGCACCGAGCAGGGTGGACTTGCCCGCACCGTTGGCCCCGGTGATGGCGACCCGGTCGGCCCAGTCGATCTGGAGGTGGGCGGGGCCGAAGGTGAAGTCCCCTCGGACGACGGTCGCGTCCCGCAGGGTGGCCACCACGGAGCCGGAGCGCGGGGCGGCCGCGATTTCCATGCGCAGCTCCCACTCCTTGCGGGGCTCGTCCACGACGTCGAGGCGCTCGATCATGCGCTGCGTCTGCCGGGCCTTGGCCGCCTGCTTCTCGCTCGCCTCGCTGCGGAACTTACGGCCGAGCTTGTCGCTGTCGGTCGCCTTGCGGCGGGCGTTCTTGACGCCCTTGTCCATCCAGCCGCGCTGCATCCGGGCCCGGCCCTCCAGAGCCGCCTTCTTGTCGGCGAACTCGTCGTACTCCTCCCTGGCATGCCTGCGAGCGGTCTCCCGCTCCTCCAGATATCCCGTGTAGCCGCCGCCGTACAGGGTGATCTGCTGCTGGACGAGGTCGAGTTCGAGGACCTTGGTGACCGTACGGGTCAGGAACTCCCGGTCGTGGCTGATGACGACGGTGCCCGCGCGCAGCCCGCCGACGAAGCGCTCAAGCCGGTCCAGCCCGTCGAGGTCGAGGTCGTTGGTCGGCTCGTCGAGGAGGAACACGTCGTACCGCGAGAGCAGCAGTGAGGCGAGACCGGCGCGGGCCGCCTGGCCGCCGGAGAGCGATGTCATGGGCTGGTCGAGGCCGACGGTCAGCCCCAGCGACGCCACCACCTCACCGGCCCGCTCGTCGAGATCGGCCCCGCCGAGGTCGAGCCAGCGCTCCAGCGTGACGGAGTAGGCGTCGTCGGCTCCCGCGACCCCGTCGACCAGGCCCTGGGTGGCCTCGTCCATGGCGCTCTGGGCAGCCGCCACCCCGGTGCGCCGGGCGAGGAAGCCGCGTACGGTCTCGCCCTCGCGGCGCTCCGGCTCCTGCGGGAGGTGGCCGACGGTGGCGGTGGGCGGCGAGAGCCTCAGCTCGCCCTCCTCCGGGGTGTCGAGCCCGGCGAGAAGGCGCAGCAGGGTCGATTTGCCGGCGCCGTTCACACCGACGAGACCGATCACATCACCGGGCGCCACCACGAGGTCGAGGCCGGAGAAGAGCGAGCGGTCGCCGTGGCCCGCGGCGAGGTCTTTGGCGACAAGGGTTGCAGTCATGAGGGAACCGATCCTAATCGGGGTGCGGCGCGGGCCCTGTGCGGCAGGGTCCGTGCGGCAGGATCCATGCCGGAATCCCGGCACATCCCTGTGGGGATCTGCGCCGGCACCCCGGGCTGCATCCGTGCCGGCATCCATGTCGGCCGAATGGCGATCCTGTGACAGCTGTGACCGTGGACATGACCAGAGGCAGCGGGGCTGAATAGGGTCGGACACCACGACGAACCATCACGACGAACCGCCACGACGAGCAAGACGAACAACACGGCAAACACAGCGACGAACACGACGACTTGGAGCATCAGTGCACCGCAGACTCATCGTCCCGGGCGTACTCGCGGCCGCCTCGCTTCTGCTGGCGATCCCGGCATCGGCGGCCGGCTTCACACCCGGGGCTCCGGGCATCGGCGACCCGTACTACCCGGCGTACGGGAACGGCGGATACGACGTCTCGCACTACGACCTCAAGCTGAAGTACCAGCCGTCGACCGACCGGCTGGACGGGACCGCGACGATCCTGGCCACCGCCACCCAGGACCTCTCCCGGTTCGACCTGGACTTCCTGCTCGACGTGAGCGAGGTCCGCGTCAACGGTGCCAAGGCGTCCTTCGCCACGTCCGGGCAGCACGAGCTGGTGGTCACCCCGGCCAAGGGCCTCGCCAAGGGCTCCGCCGTCACCATCGTGGTCCGGTACAGCGGTGTGCCGTCCACCAAGTCCGCGTACGGCTTCTCCACCTGGCACCGGACGCCGGACGGGGCGGTCGCGGCGGACGAGCCCGAGTCGGCGTGGTGGTGGTTCCCGAGCAACGACCACCCGCTCGACAAGGCCACGTACGACGTGTCGGTCTCGGTGCCCGACGGCACCCAGGCGATCAGCAACGGCGTGCTCCAGTCGCAGCGTTCGCAACTGGGCAGGACCACCTACAACTGGCGGTCGAACAAGCCGCAGGCGACCTATCTGACCACGCTCGCGGTCGGCAAGTTCGACATCACCACCGGCACCACGGATGCCGGGGTGCCGGTCGTCAACGCGTACAGCAAGGACCTCGGCGACAACGACGGCGCGGCGCGTGCCAGCGTGGAGCGGACCGGTGAGGTCGCCGACTGGCTGAGCGGGTACTTCGGCCCCTACCCCTTCAGTGCGCTCGGCGGCTATGTGCCGAACACCACGACGGGGTACGCGCTGGAGACCCAGACCCGCCCGTACTACAGCCCCAAGCAGTTCGCGAACGGGGCCAACGTGTCGGTGGTCGTCCATGAGCTGGCCCACCAGTGGTACGGCGACGACGTGTCCCTCAAGGGCTGGAAGGACATCTGGATCAACGAGGGGTTCGCTTCCTACGCCCAGTGGCTCTGGTCGGAGAGCCAGGGCGACGGGACCGCGCAGGAGCTGGCGGACTACGTGTACGCCTCGCACCCCGCAGACGACGCGTTCTGGACGGTGAAGCCGGGCGATCCCGGTGCGGCGAACCAGTTCGACGACGCCGTCTACGACCGGGGCGCCCTGGCCATCCAGGCGCTGCGCGACAAGATCGGTGACACCGCGTTCTTCAAGATCCTCAAGGGCTGGCCCGCCGAGCACGCCTACGGCAACGCGTCGGTGGCCGACTTCGAGAAATACGCCGAGCAGGTCTCGGGGAAGCCGCTGGCCGCCTTCTTCGACACCTGGCTGTTCACCCCGTCGAAGCCTGCCGCACCGGCGGCCCGGCAGGCCCGCCTCGCGCACACCGACGGCAGGCCCGTGGCGCCGGAGTCCTGGGCGCAGATCGAGCGGACCCACACCGTCCACGACCGCTGAGCCACCCCCTGACCGGAGCCGCGCCCCCCCGGGGCGGGGCGGGGGCGCGCCCCCCCCCCGGGGTCGGCGCCGGGGCGGGGGGGCCCGGCGGGGGCCGGGCCCGGGGGCGCCGGGGGGGGGGGGGGGGGGCGGGTG
>NZ_JBHYWP010000058.1:29955-49674 GCF_042751845.1 Streptomyces sp. NPDC059398
CAACCGGACCCCGTGCAAACGTGAGCCCGGTTCATCCGCGCCGGGCCCCGCCGGAGGGGAACCCGAACAGGCCGGGGGGGGGTTGTTTTTAGTGGGCCTCCACCCCCCCCGCCCGGGGGGGGCGCGGCTCCGCACGTCGCGTACCGGCAGGGCGGCGGGCTTCCCGGGCGCGGCCCTTCCCGGGCGCGGCCGGGGCGTTCAGGGTGCGCGGCTTCCTGCGTCCGGCCGCCGGTGGTTACGCTGCTCCGGCACCGCGGGTGCTCGCACCGCCGCAAGGAGCGAGCACCCGTACGCCCTGCCGCCGCGCCCGACCGAGGAGTACCCGTTGCCCGATCCGACCCATGGCTCCCGGCCGACCCTGGAGGCCGTCGCAGCCCGTGCGGGTGTGTCGCGAGCCACCGCGTCGCGCGTCGTCAACGGCGGCGCCGGGGTGCGGAAGCCGCTGGTGGAGCGGGTCCAGCAGGCTGTCGACGAACTCGGTTACGTACCGAACCACGCGGCCAGGACCCTGGTCACCCGGCGCAACGGAGCGGTCGCCGTCATCATCGCGGAGCCGGAGATCCGGATCTTCTCGGACCCCTTCTTCTCCCAGCAGCTTCACGGCATCAGCCGTGAACTGACCGCCCACGACTCGCAGTTGGTTCTTCTCCTGGTGGAGGGCAGGAAGGACTACGACCGGATCGGCCGCTATCTGGCGGGCGGTCATGTGGACGGGGCGCTGGCCTTCTCGCTGCACACCGAGGATCCGCTGCCCGCCGTCATCCACCGGGTCAGGATCCCCACGGTCTTCGGCGGGCGGCCCGTGTGGGCCGGTCCTGAGTCCGGTCTCGCGCTCCCCTACGCCGACTGCGACAACCGTGGCGGCGCCCGTACGGCCGTCCAGCATCTGGTCTCGCTCGGGCGGCGGCACATCGCGCACATCGCGGGCCCGCAGGATCAGACATCGGGGATCGACCGGCTGGACGGCTACCGTGACGTGCTCCTCGATGTCGACCCCCGGCTCACCGCGCAGGGAGCGTTCACGGTGGAGAGCGGCGCCGCGGCCATGTCCGAGCTGCTGGAGCGGCGGCCCGATGTGGACGCGGTGTTCGCCGCCAACGACCTGATGGCGTCGGGGGCGCTCCAGGTCCTGCGGGAACGGGGCAGACGGGTACCCGACGATGTGGCGGTGGTGGGCTTCGACGACATGGAGAAGGTCGCGGAGTGCACCGACCCGCCGTTGACGACGGTCCGTCAGGACATAGAGGGGATGGGCCGGTTGATGGTGCGGATGCTGGTACGCGGGCTGGACGGCGAGAGCGTCACCCCGCCGGACTCCGTGATCCTGCCGACCGACCTGGTACGCCGGGCCTCGGCGTGATGTCCGGCGGGCCGCCCCGCCTCACACCGCTGCACGGTGGGCGGCCCTCGCCGCGCGGGCGAGCGGCAGATAGCGCACCCGCTCGGGAAGCACGGGCACCACGGCACGGACACACCGGCCGAAGCGGCGCAGCGTCCGCTCCTGGGAGTCCGTCCACTCCAGGCCGATGGCCTGCCGGGCCTCCGGCGGCATCAGCCCCACGGTGACGAAGTGCCGGAAGCGTGCCAGTGGCGGCAGCAGCACCGGCCAGACCAACCGGACCAGTGGGCGCAGCGCACGCGGTCCCCGGTCCGGGGGCGGCACGGGGCTGTGCGGGTCGGTCAGCTCGCGGACGACCGGGGTCGCCTCGATCTCGTCGGCCAGCATCTTCCGGTAGTAGGGCCAGAACTCCTCGATGGTCTGCGGCATGTCCCGGTCGTCGATGCCGAGTACCCGCCCGACCTGGAGCCACTCCGCGTACAACTGTCGTTCCTGGGCGTCGGTGTAGGGGCGTCCGAGGTACTTGCGGCCCTGCAGGAAGACCGGGAATCCGGTGGCGTGCACCCACGAGAAGGTGGCGGGGGCGAGGGCCTGGTAGGGGCGGCCGCGGGTGTCGGTGCCGCGGATGGTGCGGTGCATACGGCGCAGTCTGCGCCCCTCTTCGGCCGCGGCGTCCCCGCCGTACACCCAGAGCTGCATCGAGCGCAGGGAGCGTTCACCGCGGCCCCATGGATCCGTACGGAAGACGGAGTACGCGTCGACGCCCGCGCCGACGGCCGGGTGGGCCACCTGCATGGTCAGCGCGGCGGGCAGCGTCAGCAGCACCCGGATGTCACCGACCTCGCTCCAGAGCACCCCGCCGGGCGGTGGTGGCGGCGGCCCCGGCGTGGTGCGGCTGGTCATGCACGGCCTCCCGTCACTGGCCCCGTCGTTCCCTGCGGGCATCCGGACACCCGCCCGCTCCCGTCAGTCCTCAGTCCCAGTATGCGACTGACGGGGCCGGAGTGGCGCGGGGTGGCCCGGCCGGGGGGCCCGGCCACCAGGGCAACGACGTCATGGTGCTGCCGACCGGGTCACCGGATGCGTTACGGGTAGTAGGGCGTGTGGGTGATGGCAGAGCATTTGAGGTACCGGGCGCCGTCGGCCGTGGCCCAGGTGGAGTCGTCCGGGTTGCCCGGCCAGTCACCGCCGACTGCGGTGTTGACGATGAAATGCATCCCCACGCCGGCCGCGGTGGAGTACCACTTGGTGCCGGTGAAGACGCCGTCCACGGCGAAGTCGATGTGGTCGGGGAACCAGCTGAACGAGTAGGTGTGGTACGCGTTGGTCCAGCCGCTGGAGTTGGTCGGGGCCCACTGGTCCTGCGCATTGTTGGCGTCGTGGGAGGTCTGGTAGACGGTGTTGGGGTTCTGCCCGACGATCTCCGCCGCGTCGAACTCGGGGAGCCACGGGTTGAGGTAGGCGCCCCAGACCGCGGGGAGCAGGCC
Organism: Streptomyces sp. NPDC059398; assembly: GCF_042751845.1. Classification (NCBI taxonomy): domain Bacteria; kingdom Bacillati; phylum Actinomycetota; class Actinomycetes; order Kitasatosporales; family Streptomycetaceae; genus Streptomyces; species Streptomyces sp. NPDC059398. The sequence goes on from NZ_JBHYWP010000058.1 coordinate 32,782, forward strand.
CTGACCGTTGGGCATGCTGGCGGTGAAGCTGTAGGTGCCGTACCCGTACAGTGCCGTCGACTCCACGCGGCCGGAGTAGTACAGACCGCCTCCGGCGTTGTACGTCTTGATGACCAGCGTCGAACCCTCGTACCAGACACAGTCCGGCGTGTAGGTCTCCAGCTCGTTGTTGGCCGTCCACCTTCCGCTGATCTTGTTCCACGCGTTGACGGTGACCGGGCTTCCCCACGAAGCGGCATGCGCCGGGCCCGATCCCAGAATCACGGCGGGAGGGACGGCCAGGGCCGCGCCGAGTATGCGCCTGCGGCTCACAGGTTTCATCGGAGCTCCACTGCTCGGACGGACAAGGTCCGTGGGAACGCTCCCACGGCTCTGCTTGACGCCAGACTGTAGGAGTCCGTTCATGCCATGGCAATACACGCGGTACGAATCGGAACCTGCCTCTTGAAGTTGAATGCATAGCTCATGGAGGAGCATCTGCGGCGGCCGCTTGTTACTCTTCCCGGTCATGCGAGCCCTCTTCCCGGGATCCTTCGACCCGGTCACGCAAGGACACCAGGACGTACTCCGGCGCGCCGCCCTCCTCTTCGACGAGGTCGTCGTGTGCGTGATGTTCAACGCGAACAAGACCGGCCGCCTCCCCGTCCCGGAACGGCTGGACCGGCTCCGCGCGGCAGCGACCGGCCTGAGCAACGTCACGGTCGACTCCCACACCGGCGGCCTGCTGGTCGACTACTGCCGACGGGCCGGGATCGACGTCGTCATCCGCGGAGTCCGCGGGACTGCCGACCTGGACTACGAAATGCCGATGGCCCGCATGAACCACGAACTGGCCGGAGTCGAAACGGTCTTCATCGCCGCGGACCCCGCACTGGCCCACATCTCCTCCACCCTCCTCACCACGATGAGTCGGCAGGACCGTGTCACGGCCGAGAGCCGGACGCGCTGACCCCGGGCCTGCGGTCCAGGGCTTTCACAAGGCTGGTGGGACAGCAGTACTGTTGTGCCGGATCGACCGAGGGAGCGACCCCGTGACCGGCGGGTGTCCGGGAAGCGAGGCAGAGGCATGGGGACCGGCCCCGACGACACGGCCACGGACACCTCCACCGCCACAGGCGCGGCCGCTGCCCTCACGGTCGACGAGCTGGCCGCGCGCGCCGGGGTGACCGTCCGTACCGTCCGTTTCTACAGCGCGCGCGGCCTGCTGCCCCCGCCGGTGATCGGGCCGCGCCGCGTCGGGCTGTACGGCCCGGCGCATCTCTCCCGGCTCGCTCTCGTCGAGGAGCTGCAGCACCACGGGATGACGCTCGCCGCCATCGAGCGCTATCTGCGGCAGCTCCCCGACGACCTGAGCGCACACGATCTCGCGATCCACCGCGCCGTCGTGGCCTCATGGGCGCCGGAGGGGGCGGACGACGCGACCCGCGCAGAGCTGGAGCGCCGGGCCGGGCGGCCGCTGCCGGAGCCGGACATCGACCGGCTCGCGGCGATGAACGTACTGGAGCGGGTCGAGGGCGACAGGGACGCCTTCCGGGTGGATCCGGGGCTGCTCGCGCTCGGTGTGCAGCTGCTCGACGTGCCGATCGCCCACGAGACGATCCTGGCCGCGCGCACGGTGGTGCTCGAACACACCCGGGCCGCGGCGAAGGAGCTGACCCGGCTCTTCCAGGACGAGGTGTGGGGGCCCTACCGCGAACGCGAGAGCGACCCTGACGCGGTGGAGGCGATGAAGTCGCTCTCCGCCGATATGCAGCCCATGGTGGTGCAGGCGCTGGTGACCGCGTTTCAGCGGTCGCTGAAGGAGGAGCTGCGGGCCCGTTACGTGGACGGGCCCGCAGCCACCTGACCGGCCGGGCCCGGCCCGGGGGCACAGGTGCTGCGGGCCCGCCGGACAGCCCCTGACGGCCTCTCGCTCAGCCGTCGCTGAACGTCTCGCCCCGCTCCGCCTTCCCGACCAGCAGCGCGGGCGGCGCGAACCGCTCACCGTACCGGCCGGCGAGTTCCCGGGCGCGGGCCACGAAGCCGGGCAGGCCGCCCTCGTAACCGTTGATGTACTGGAGGACACCGCCGGTCCAGCCGGGGAAGCCGATGCCGAGGATCGAGCCGATGTTGGCGTCGGCCACCGAGGTCAGGACGCCCTCCTCCAGACAGCGGACGCTGTCCAGCGCCTCCGAGAAGAGCATCCGCTCCTGCATGTCGGTGAACGGGATGTCCGTCCCGGGCTTGGTGAAGTGCTCGCGCAGTCCCGGCCAGAGTCCGGCGCGCTTGCCGTCCTCGTACACGTAGAACCCGGCCCCTCCGCTGCGGCCGGTCCGGCCGAACTCGTCGACCATCCGGTCGATGACCGCGTCCGACGGGTGCCCGGCCCAGGTGCCGCCCGCCTCCTCGGTGGCGCGCTTCGCCTCGTTGCGGATCTTGCGCGGCAGGGTGAGGGTCAGTTCGTCCATCAGCGAGAGCACCTTGGCCGGGTAGCCGGCCTGGGCCGCGGCCTGCTCGACCGACGCGGGCTCGACACCCTCGCCGACCATCGCCACGCCCTCGTTGATGAACTGTCCGATGACGCGTGAGGTGAAGAAGCCGCGTGAGTCGTTGACGACGACGGGGGTCTTGTTGATCCGGCGTACGAGGTCGAAGGCGCGCGCCAGGGCTTCGTCGCCGGTGCGCTCGCCCTTGATGATCTCGACGAGCGGCATCTTGTCGACGGGCGAGAAGAAGTGCAGCCCGATGAAGTCGCCCTGCCGCTCGACGCCTTCGGCCAGCAGTGTGATGGGAAGGGTGGAGGTGTTGGAGCAGAGCAGCGCGTCGGGCTCGATGACGCCCTCGATCTCCTGGAAGACCTTGTGCTTGAGTGCCACGTCCTCGAAGACCGCCTCGATCACCGCGTCGCAGCCTGCCAGGTCGGCGGGGTCGCCGGTCGGGGTGATGCGGGCGAGGAGCGCGTCCCGGTCGGCCTCGGTGGTGCGGCCGCGCGAGAGCGCCTTCGCGAGCAGCTTCTCCGAGTACGCCTTGCCCTTCTGCGCGGCCTCCGCCGACACGTCCTTGAGTACGACGTCGATCCCGGCGCGGGCGCACGAGTAGGCGATGCCGGCGCCCATCATCCCGGCGCCGAGCACGGCGACCTTGCGGACCTCACGCGGTTCGATGCCCTGGGGGCGGCTGGCGCCGGAGTTGACCGCCTGGAGATCGAAGAAGAACGCCTGGATCATGTTCTTCGCGGTCTGTCCCGTGACCAGTTCGGTGAAGTACCTGGCCTCGATGGTCAGCGCCGTCTCGAAGTCGACCTGGGAGCCCTCGACGGCCGCGGCGAGGATGTTGCGCGGCGCCGGATAGGGGGCGCCCTGCAGCTGCTTCTTCAGATTGGCGGGGAAGGCCGGCAGGTTGGCGGCGAACTTCGGGTTCGACGGGGTGCCGCCGGGGATCTTGTACCCCTTGACGTCCCAGGGCTGCTGCGACTCGGGGTGGGCGTCGATGAAGGCGTGCGCCCGGTCCAGCATCTCGTCGGCGGTGGCGGCGACTTCGTGGACGAGGCCGTTCTCCAGGGCGCGCCGCGGGTTGTAGCGGTTGCCCTGGAGGAGGACCTTGAGCAGGGCGTCGGCGATGCCCATCAGCCGTACGGTCCTGGTGACACCGCCTCCGGCGGGCAGCAGGCCGAGGGTGACCTCGGGCAGGCCGATCCTGGAGCCGGGCGCGTCGAGCGCGATGCGGTGGTGGCTGGCGAGGGCGATCTCGTAACCGCCGCCGAGAGCCGAGCCGTTGATGGCGGCGACGACCGGCTTGCCCAGGGTCTCGATGCGTCGCAGCGAGTTCTTGATGGCCGTGCCGGTGTCGAATGCCTGCTGGGTCTGGTCGGGGCCGACCCGGATCATGTCCTTGAGGTCGCCGCCCGCGAAGAAGGTCTTCTTCGCGGAGGTGTAGATGATGCCGCGGATGGAGTCCTTCTCGGCCTCCGCGCGGTCGGCGACGGCCGCGATCGACTCCTTGAACGCCTGGTTCATGGTGTTCGCGGACTGGTGGGGGTCGTCGAGGACGAGGGTGACGACGCCGGTCCCGTCCTGTTCCCAGCGGATGGTGGTGTTCTCGCTCATGGTGTGGCTGCTCCGTGAGGGCCGTGGGTGGGAGGGGACGGGGTCAGAGACGCTCGACGACGGTGGCGATGCCCATGCCGCCGCCGACGCAGAGCGTGGCCAGGCCGTACCGCTGGTCGCGGCGTTCCAGCTCGTCGATGAGGGTGCCCAGGATCATCGCGCCGGTGGCGCCGAGCGGGTGTCCCAGGGCGATGGCTCCGCCGTTGACGTTGATCCTGTCCAGCGGGAGGTCCATGTCGCGGGCGAAGCGCAGAACGACACCCGCGAAGGCTTCGTTGATCTCCACGAGGTCGATGTCGCCGATGGACAGACCGGCCTTGGCGAGCGCCTTGCGGGTGGCGGGCGCGGGCCCGGTCAGCATGATCGTCGGCTCCGAGCCCGAGACGGCGGCCGAGAGGATCCGGGCCCGGGGCGTCAGTCCGTAGCGCTCGCCGACCGCGCCCGAGCCGATGGCGACCAGGGATGCGCCGTCCACGATGCCGGACGAGTTGCCCGCGTGGTGGACGTGGTCGATCTTCTCGACCCAGTGGTACTTCTGCAGCGCCACCGCGTCGAAGCCGCCCATCTCGCCGATGGCGGCGAAGGACGGTTTCAGGGAGGCGAGCGATTCGGCGGTGGTGCCCGGCCGCAGATGTTCGTCACGGTCCAGGACGACCAGACCATTGCGGTCGGTGACGGGGACGACGGAGCGGGCGAACCTGCCTTCCTTCCATGCCTCGGTGGCCCGCTCCTGGGAGAGCGCGGCGTAGGAGTCGACGTCGTGGCGGGTGAACCCCTCGATGGTGGCGATGAGGTCGGCGCCGATGCCCTGGGGTGCGAAGCCGGTGTCCCAGTTGGTCATCGGGTCCATGGCCCAGGCCCCGCCGTCGGATGCCATCGGGACCCGGGACATCGACTCGACCCCGCCCGCCAGAATCAGGTCCTCCCAGCCGGAACGGACCTTCGCTGCCGCCAGGTTGACGGCTTCGAGCCCCGAGGCGCAGAAGCGGTTCTCCTGGACCCCGGCCACGGTGTCGGGCAGGCCCGCGGCGACGGCAGCGGTGCGGGCGATGTCGGAGCCCTGGTCGCCGACCGGGCTGACTACGCCGAGCACGATGTCGTCGATGGCCGCCGGGTCGAGACCGGGGAACCTGCGGCGCAGCTCGTGGATCAGCCCGACGACGAGGTCGATCGGTTTGGTGCCGTGCAGGGCGCCATTGGCCTTGCCGCGCCCGCGTGGGGTGCGGATCGCGTCGTACACAAACGCTTCGGTACTCAAGACTGCGGCCTTTCGGAGTGCGGATCGGGATGCGCGGTGCGGAGTGCGGATACGGATGACGGGGTGCGGATGCGAATACGGGTACGAGGGGGCGGGTCAGGCGAGCAGCGAGCGGCCGATGATCTCCTTCATGATCTCGGTGGTGCCGCCGTAGATCGTCTGGATACGGCCGTCGGTGAATGCCCTGGCGACCGGATACTCAGTCATATAGCCGTAACCGCCGTGCAGTTGGAGACAGCGGTCGGCGGTCCGCTTCTGGAGTTCGGTGGCCCACCACTTGGCCATCGAGGCGTGCACGGCATCGAGCCCGCCCTCGGTGTGGTCGGCTGTGCAGCGGTCGATGAATGTACGGGTGACGGCGCACTCGGTGGCCATCTCGGCGATCTCGAAACGGATGTGCTGGAGCTTCGACAGCGGACGGCCGAACGCCTCGCGCCCCTTGACGTACTCGGTGGTGATCTCCAGGAGGTGTTCGGCGGCGGCGATTCCGGCCACGGCGATGGCCAGGCGCTCCTGGGCGAGGTTGGTCATCAGATGGATGAAGGCGCCGTTCAGCTCGCCGAGGAGATTCTCCTTGGGGACCCGGACGTCGTGGAAGAACAGCTCAGCGGTGTCCTGGGACTTCTGGCCGATCTTGTCCAGGTTGCGTCCGCGCTCGAACCCGGCGGCACCGCGCTCGACTGCCAGCAGGGACAGGCCCTTGGCACCGCCGTCCGGTGATGTCCTGGCGACCACGATCACCAGGTCGGCGAGGATCCCGTTGGAGATGAACGTCTTGGAGCCGTTGAGGATCCAGTGGTCGCCGCGGTCATCGGCGGTGGTCCGGATGGCCTGGAGATCCGACCCTGCGCCCGGCTCGGTCATGGCGATCGCCGTGATGGTGCGCCCGCTGCAGAAGCCGGGCAGCCAGCGCCGCCGCTGCTCATCGGTGGCCAGCGTGGTGAGGTACGGGCCGACGATGTCGTTGTGCAGCCCGAGCGCCAGACCGGACGCCCCCGCGCGGGTGAACTCCTCGGCGAGCACGGCGCTGTAGCGGAAGTCCGGGTTCCCGCCACCGCCGTACTCCTCGGGGACCGCGAGCCCGAGCAACCCCTGACGGCCGGCCGCGAGCCAGGCGTCCCGGGAGACGATCCCGTCCTTCTCCCACTGCTCGTAGTACGGGAGGACTTCCTTGTTCAGGAAGGTGCGGACGGTCTGCCGGAACGCCTCGTGCTCCGCGGTGTAGAGCCGGCGGTTCATCGGTCTCCCCCTGCTGTGGTGTCGTCCGGTTGCCCGGCTGCTGTGGTTCCGGCCGGTCGCCCGGCCGCGGTGGTGCCGTCCCGCTCCCCGGCCGCGGGGGGCTCGTCCGGTCGCCCGGCGGGTGCTGTCGTATCCGGCGGGCCGGGTGCTCCGGTGAGGCCCGGTACGTCCCAGTCCCGGGCGACCGCGGTCGTGTCGGCGCCCGGACGGGCCGGCCCGCTGCGTACGGATGCGGGGGTGGCGGAGAAGCGCGGCGCGGGCGCGGGCTGGGTCATCCCGCTGTGCTCCGTGAACGTCCCCCGGGCGGCGAGATGCGGATGGTCCGGCGCCTCCCGCAGCGAGAGCACCGGCGCCACACACGCGTCGGATCCCTCGAAGACCGCCGTCCACTCCGCACGGGTCCGGGTCAGGAAACGGGCGGCGATCGTCTCGCGCAGCCCGTCCCAGCGTGCGAGGTCCTTACGCGCCGGGGCGTCGTCCGCGATGCCGAGCAGCCGTACGAACTCGTCGTAGAACTGCGGCTCCAGGGCACCCACGGCCATGTACGCGCCGTCCGATGTCCGGTAACTGCCGTAGAACGGACAGCCCCCGTCGAGCAGATTCACGCCGCGTCTGTCCTGCCAGCCGCCCGCCGCCACCATGCCGTGGATCATGGTGGCGAGGTGCGCGGCGCCGTCCACGATCGCGGCGTCGACCACCTGGCCCGCTCCCCCGTCGGTGCGGGCGTGCTGGAGTGCGGCGAGGAGGCCGATCACCAGATAGAGCGAGCCGCCCGCGTAGTCACCGACCAGGTTGGCCGGTACGGCGGGTGGCTCTCCGGCGCCACCGATCATCCCGAGCGTTCCGGTGACGGCGATGTACGCGATGTCGTGCCCGGCGCGTTCGGCGAGCGGCCCGTCCTGGCCCCAGCCGGTCATCCGTCCGTACACGAGCTGCGGGTTGCGGGCGTGGCACTCCCGCGGGCCGACGCCGAGGCGTTCGGCGACGCCGGGCCGGTACCCCTCGATCAGGATGTCGGCGCGCTCCACGAGGCCGAGGACGCGGGCCGGGCCGTCGTCGGCCTTGAGGTCGACGAGGACCGAGCGTTTGTTGCGGTTGGTGAGGTCGTACGCCGGGTCGATGCCGAGCCCCGCGCCGCCCGGCCGGTCGACCCGTACGACATCGGCGCCGAGGTCCGCGAGGACCATCGCGGCGAACGGCCCGGGTCCGATCCCCGCCAGCTCGACCACCCGGACTCCGGCCAGCGGACCGTTCCCTGCCTCTGTCATCACGCCCCCAGGACTGTGACACAAGTGATGTGACATCGATGATGTTAAGAACGTGTTCCACTCCGCACAAGCTTTTTGGCTGAGCAGGCGCTTAGGGCTTGGGTGTGGGGTCGCATAGGCTCAGCGACGATATGACCAACAACCTCACGCCGCTCGGCCCCAAGGCCGACAAGGACACCGTACGGCGGCACAATCTCAGTCTCGTGCTGCGCGCCGTGCGGGAGCAGGGCGAGGCGACCCGGGCCGGTGTCGCGGGCCGGGTGGGGCTGACGCGGGCCGCCGTCTCGTCGCTGGTCGAGCAGTTGCTCGAAAGCGGCTTCCTCGCGGAGTCGGGCAAGACGTTCAGCGGGCAGGCCGGCCGGCCGGGCACGGTGCTCAAGCCCGCCCGGACGGGGGCCGCGGGTGTCGGTGTCGAGATCAACATCGACTATGTGTCGGTCTGTGTGGTGGATCTGGCCGGAACCGGCCGGGTACGCCTGACCGAGCACCTCGACAACCGGGGCGCACCGCCGGCCGCCGTACTGGCCCGCGCCGCGCGGGGCGCGGCGCGCGCCCTGGAGTCGGCGCGGGAACAGGAACTGCGGCCCGTCGGTGTCCAGCTGGCCCTGCCGGGTCTGGTCTCCGGGGGGACCGTGCGGCAGGCCCCCAACCTCGGCTGGAACCGGGTGGCGGCGGAGGGGATCTTCGCGCAGGCGCTCTCCGCGCTGCGCCCGGACAGCCGCCCGCTGCCGGTCGGTTCGGACAACGAGGCCAATCTGGCGGCGCTCGCGGAGCTATGGTTCGGCGGGCTCGGCACGGTCCGCAGCTTCCTCTATCTGACCGCCGACATCGGCGTGGGGGGCGCCCTGGTGCTCGACGGTGAACTGCTGCGCGGGGCGCACGGGTTCGCCGGTGAGATCGGCCATGTGGTGGCGGATCCGGCGGGTCCGGAGTGCCGCTGCGGCGCACGCGGCTGCCTGGAGCAGTACGCGGGCCAGTCGGCGCTGCTGTGGGCCGCCGGGATCGACGAGGGTGCCGGGGCCTCCGGGGTCGCGGAGCTGGAGCGGCGCGCGCAGGCCGGCGACGAGCGCACCGTGGCCGCGGTCCGGGAGGCCGGGGTGATGCTGGGGCGGGTGCTGTCGGGCGCGGTGAACCTCTTCGATCCGGACGCGGTGGTGCTCGGCGGGATCTACCGCGGCCTGATGCCGTGGCTGTCGCCGGGCGCCGACCGGGAGCTGACCGGCCGGGTGATCTCCGGGCTCTGGCCGCACGGCAGCGGCAGACTGCGCGCCTCATCGGTCTCGGGGGACGCGGCCCGGGGTGCGGCGGCGCTCATCGTCCAGGAGGTGCTGGCCGATCCGGTCGCGTACGCGGAGCAGCGGGCGGGCTGAGCCGGGCCCGCGGGTACGTGCCGGATAGGTGTGGGGGCCCGGCGGCTTCATGGCCGCCCGGGCCCCCAGTCTTCGCTTCGCGCGCGGTGCTCCCGCAGCTGTGCGGTGCTCCCGCGTCTCCGGTCCTTCCACGGCAGCGCGGTGCTCCCGCGTCTCCGTGGTCTTCCCGCGGTCTGCGGCGTCCCCGCGGCTACCGCACGGCCACCTCACTGATCTGTGGCGCCGCCGAGCCCTTGGTCCAGAGCAGACGCACCGCGTCGGCGTCGGCCGCACGGGTCGTGAGGTGCGTGTACGAGCCGGTCATCGGGCCGAGCGTCCGCCACCGGCCGCCGGTGCGGATCTGCACGGCCGCCCCGGCGCCCCGCACTCCACCGGGGGCCAGCACGGTCACGGAGTGCACCGAGCCGGCCATGGGCAGGGTGATGCCGAGCGACTCACCGGCCGAGGGCGCGCGCGAGGCGCGGTAGACGCTCTCGGCGTTTCCGTCCGCGGCCGACGCCAGGCCGCGGCCGTCGGCCGCCGGGGGCCCGCCCGTCACGGACGGGGTGTCCGCGCCGCCGACGTGGAACTCCCGTACCACCACCCAGTTGGTCTGGTCGGCGGTCGCGCGGGCCCGTACGTACCGGGCGGTGGTGCCCGCGGGGGCCGTCGCCCCGATCTTCGGCTCGTCCTTGAACGAGCCCAGCGGGTGCCAGGTGCTGTTGTCGGACGAGTACTCCAGGACACCCTGGTGGAGGTAGTCGGATTCGCTGCCGGACTTGCCCATGGTGACGGTGACGTCGCTGATGGCGCGCTCGGTGCCGAGGTCGACACCGACCCAGTCGTCCTTGGCGGCCGCGCCACTGCTCCAGAAGTAGGTGGAGTCGTCGCCGTCGGTCATCCGGGCCGGGGCGTTGCCCGAGTAGACACCCAGATCGCTCTGGCCCACGGGCTGCGGCGGAAGTCCGATGAGCCGGCCCTCCTCGGTGAGCGCCCGCGTGACGAACGCGTCGAGCACACCGTCACCCACGACGACCGGGATCTTCCCGCCGTTCATGTCGGTGTAGACCGGCGCCTTGGCCCTGGCGACGAGCCCGGCGAGCTGCTGCCGCTCCTGCCACGCTGCCGCGCCGCGCCCGGCCTTCGCGTCGTCCAGCATCCGCAGCGCAGCGAGCGTCGCCGTGCCCCAGCCCTGTGCGGAGTCGAGCCACGGACCGGCGTCGGTGACGAAGCCCTTGTCGGGCAGGTGCGCACGCAGGATCCCGGGCGCGTCGTGCAGCTCGCGCAGGGCTGCCGCGAGGGTGCGCGACGACGCCCTGCCGTCCCAGTAACGGGAGATGACCGCGGACAGCTCGGGCGCCTCCCGCTTGTTCAGCGACGAGCTGTAGTTGACATCGCTGAAGGCCCGCAGGGCCCGCTCCACCCGGGGCCCGCCGCCCGAGAGTTCGTGCACGGCCTGTCCGTAGGAGCGGCCCGCGTCGTACGCCGCGTCGTTCCATGTGTAGTCGGCGACGGTGTACAGGGCGAGCTTTGACGCGTACGGCTGGATCATCGGGTTGGCCGTGATCCCCGCGAGCTGTTCGGCGAGCCCCTTCTCCCGCCCGCTGAACGGGCCGAGCAGCAGCCGGTCGGTCACGTAGTCGTTGACCGGGTAGTTGTCCCAGGTCAGGATCTGATGGCCGAACACCGTCCGGGCGGACTTCGCCTGTGCGACCGTCATGCTCGGTGCGACGACACCGACCCCGGTCCACTCCACCAGGACGTCCTTGTCGAGCTGCCCGGCGATGGCGGTCTTGTACGGGGACGGGGTGACGTCGTAGTACTCAGTCGGCACCATCTCCAGCGGCTGTGCGCCCTCGTGGGTCTTGATGAACTCCTTGTTGACCCGGTTGAGCAGATACGCCTGCGCCGCACCGGCCGCGCCTCCGCCGGTGCCGAACTTCGCCTGGTCGGCGTCGCAGTTCCAGTGGGTGTAGCTGATGTCGTCGAGCGGGATGGCGAACTGCCGTACACCGATGTCCCAGATGGTCTGGAGTTTGTCGTCCAGGGCCTTGAGGTCGGCGTCCGAGCTGTAGCAGGCGCTCAGCCCCGGCGAGAGCGCATACGTGAACCGGACGTGGTCGGCGCGTGCCCGGTCCACCAGCTGCTTGATCGTGTCCAGCTGGTCCGGCGGGTAGGCGTCGCGCCATTTGTCCCGGAGGTAGGCGTCGTCCTTCGGCGAGTAGACGTACGTGTTCATCTTGTGGGCGCCGTAGAAGTCCAGTTGGTCCAGGCGCGCCGCCTGCGACCACGGGGTGCCGTAGAAGCCCTCGATGGTGCCGCGTACGGGGGTGGCCGGCCAGTCGCGGACGGTCAGACCGCGCAGGGACGCACCCGGGCCACCGCGGTGCGGGAGCACCTGGCGGAGCGACTGGGCGGCGTAGTACGTGCCGGTCGCGTCGGTACCGGAGAGCACGATCCGCCCCGCGCCGTCGCCGTGGGCCCGGCCCGCCGCGAGTACATAGCCCTCGGCGGCGAGGCCCTGGGGGCCCTTGACGCCGAGAGCGGTGAGAGCCGCGGCGGACGACGGGTTCTCACCGGGGCCGCCGACGTAGACCGCGAGACGGTCACGTGCGGTGCCCGCGGTGCTCTTCGGGCCGCTCGCGGTGCTCTTCGGGCCGACGGACAGACGGGTGGCCCCGGCGGCCCGGAGGGACTTCTCCACCAGCGAGAGCGCGGCGGCGTCCGTCGCTCCCCCGGTGACGATGTCGACGGAGGCCGTGATGCGCACCTGGTCCGAGCGAGCCGACTCGGACTGCGGTACGGGGGTGATGACGGGGGCGGCGGGCTGAGGGGCGGCGGGCCGGGGGGCCGCGCTCGCGGCCGGGGCGGTGAACGCGGCGAGCGGTGCCGCCGACAGGGCCAGCGCGAGGCCGGCCACGAGGGGTCCGAGCAGAGGCCCGGAGAGTGTGCGGTGCTGCGGTCCGGCCGGTTCTTTGCGGAACATCGACGATCCTCCACGGTTCGGCACCGACCCCTGAGCGGGGCTGTGGAGGACTAGACCACTTGGCTGATGGTGTGTCAATGATGCGCGCAGGAAGGCATTTCCGAGCAGTTGCGCGCACGAGGGCCCGAGGTTGGACGCCGGGTCTCCGGCCGGCGCGCGGCGGGGGTGATGGATGTCACGCGGCCCTCCGGTGCACGGAACGGACCCGCCGGACGTCTGACCCTTCGAGGGATCACCGCCGGCCCAACCGCGAGAAGGGAGCGAGACCTTGCCTCATGTCATCGAACAGGCTGTCCAGGCTCGCCTGGTCACACCCGCACCCCGGATGGAGACCGTCCCGACCACGCTGCGCTACGACCGTACGGATCCGTTCGCGGTCAGCATGGGCTTCCCGCCGCAGGCAACCCTGGCCGGCGTGGCCGTCTGCTGGGCGTTCGCACGGGACCTGCTGGCCTCGGGCCTCCGCGCGCCCGCCGGTCTGGGTGACGTACGGATCCGGCCGTTCGGCTACGACCGGACGGTCCTGGAGTTCCACTCCCGCGAAGGCGTCGCCATGGTCCATATCCACACCGCCGAACTGCGCCGCTTCCTGAAACGGAGCGAGACACTCGTCCCCGCCGGGCGCGAGCACCGCTATCTCGACGTGGACCAGGACGTCGTGGAGCTGCTCCGCGACGCCTGCTGACCCACCGGGACCGATCGGGGCAGGGGTGGATCAGCGATACTCGCGGTATGGCTGATCAAGGCGCTGACCACGGATATCTGCTCGACAACCAGCAGTCGGAAGCCGGTGTCCGTTTCCGCGCGCTGGCCGAGCTGTTCGATCCGGTGACCTTCGGCCACGTCGACCGGCTCGGCATCGGACCGGGCATGCGGTGCTGGGAGATCGGCGCGGGCGGCCCCACCGTACCGCTGGGCCTGGCTGCCCGGGTCTGCCCCACCGGTTCCGTACTGGCCACCGACATCGACACCTCCTGGACCGAAGCCGCGCTCGGTGCCGGGGCCGGTGCAGGGACCGTCGAGGTGCTGCGGCACGACGTGGCGGCCGATCCGCCGCCGCCCGGCGGATTCGATCTGGTCCACGCCCGGCTGGTCCTGGTCCATGTCACCGACCGTGACGAGGCGCTGCGCCGGATGGTGCGGGCGCTGCGTCCCGGCGGGCGGCTGCTGATCGAGGACGCCGACCCCGGGTTGCAGCCGTTGATCTGCCCCGACGAGTCCGGTCCCGAACAGCGGCTCGCCAACCGTCTGCGGACGGGATTCCGCGAGCTGATGGCCGCACGCGGCGCGGATCTGGCCTACGGACGGACGCTGCCCCGGCTGCTGCGCGAAGCCGGTCTCGACGACGTGCGGGCGGACGCCTTCTTCCCCCTCACGTCCCCGGCCTGTACCGCCCTGGAGGCCGCCACCGTGCGCCAGATCCGCTCCCGCCTGGTGGCGGCCGGGCTCGCCACCGACCAGGAGGTCGACCAGCACCTGGCGAACGTCGCCACCGGCCGGCTCGACCTGGCGACCTCCCCCATGATCTCGGCCTGGGGACAGCGCGCACCGGCACAGTGAGCGCTGGCTCGCGGCTGCCGGGCCGCCGGACTGTTGCAGCGTAGGTGCGGACTGCCGGGCTGCCGGGCTGTGCAGCCCGGGTGCGGACTGCCGGACACGGTAAATCGCTTTGCGGCGGGGCCCGGCCGGCCGTAACGTACCTCCTGGCCCTGTCGTCGTTGATCGGAGTAGGACATTGCGCTACTGAGGTCCTGAGACACCGTGCCGTGCAGTGACCACTCCTGCGCGCACCGCGTGTGACCTCGGTAGGCGAGCTGTCCTCCCGGAACAGGGCTTTCTCTGTGCCCTGCGGTGTCTCCACCCGTTGCCCCCGCCCTTTTTCCGCAGCAACCGGGAGACCCGTATGTCAACCCATTCGTCCACCCAGATCTCCTGCACCGCGCTCTCCTTCTCCTGGCCGGACGGGACCTCGGTCCTCGACCGGTTCCAACTGGCCGTCGGTCCGGGCCGGACGGGCCTCATCGGCGTCAACGGGTCGGGCAAGTCGACCCTGCTCCGTCTGATCGCCGGGGAGCTGTCCCCGAACGAGGGGACCGTCCGTGTCACGGGCGACATCGGCTATCTCCCGCAGAACCTCGTACTCGACACCGCGCTCCGCGTGGACCAGGCACTGGGCATCGACGTGCAGCGTGCCGCGCTGCACGCCATCGAGGCGGGCGATGCGAGCGAGGACCACTTCACGGCGGTCGGCGACGACTGGGACGTGGAGGAGCGCGCCCACGCGGTGCTCGGCCAGCTCGGGCTCGGGTCCATCGGGCTCGACCGGACCGTCGGCGAGGTGTCGGGCGGTGAGTCCGTCCTGCTGCGGCTCGCCGCGCTGCTGCTGCGCAGGCCCGACGTACTGCTGCTCGACGAGCCGACCAACAACCTCGATCTGCACGCCAGGGAGCGGCTGTACGCGGCGGTCGACGCCTGGCCCGGCGTGCTCGTCGTGGTCAGCCACGACCGTGAACTCCTGGAGCGCGTCGACCAGATCGCCGATCTGCGGGACGGCGAGGTCCACTGGTACGGCGGAGCCCTCTCCGCGTACGAGGAGGCGCTCGCCGTGGAACAGGAGGCGGCCGAGCGCATGGTGCGGGTCGCGGAGGCCGACGTGCAGAAGCAGAAGCGCGAACTGGCCGAAGCCCAGGTCAAGTTGGCGCGACGCAAGCGGTACGGCCAGAAGATGATGGAGCAGAAGCGCGAGCCCAAGATCGTGATGGGCGCGCGGAAGCGCGCGGCGCAGGAGTCGGCGGGCAAGCACCGCATCATGCACACCGAGCGGCTCGAAGAGGCGAAGGAGCGCCTCAGCGAGGCGGCGGACGCGGTGCGCGACGACGACCGGATCCGTATCGAGCTGCCGTACACCAAGGTGCACCCCGGCCGGAGTGTGCTGACCCTGCGGGAGCTCCGGCTGCCGTACGGAAGCGGTGTCGAGGGCGAGTTCACCGCTCACGGCCCCGAACGGATCGCCCTGGTCGGGCGTAACGGAGCGGGGAAGACCACACTGCTGCGGACCATCGCGGGCCAGTTGGAACCGGTCTCCGGTGAGGCCACGGCCCATGTGCCGCTGCGCTTCCTGCCGCAGCGGCTCGATGTGCTGGACGACGGACTGAGCGTCGTGGAGAACGTGGCACAGAACGCGCCGGAGGCGGGCAACAACGCGATCCGGGCACGGCTCGCCCGGTTCCTCTTCAAGGGGGCGCGTGCCGACCAGCCGGCCGGGACCCTGTCGGGCGGCGAACGGTTCCGGGCGGCGCTCGCCGCGCTGCTGCTGGCCGAGCCTGCCCCGCAGCTCCTGATGCTGGACGAGCCGACCAACAATCTGGACATGGCGAGCGTGCGCCGGCTGATCGCCGCACTGGAGTCGTACGAGGGGGCGCTGATCGTGGCCAGCCACGACCGGCCGTTCCTGGAGGCGATCGGTATCACCCGGTGGCTCACGCTGGGCGAGAGCGGGCAGCCGGGCACCCCCGAGGCGTGACATGACTCTCCCGTACCGACGCGTGACATGGCTCTCCGCACCGAGGCCCGACCTGGAGGCATAACAGGCTGAAGATATACATATCGGATACGGGGGTTGGCGGGGCCTTACTGCCGCCTTAACCTACGGATACGTAACCTACGAATCCGTAGGTACTACTCCCGTCCCCAGGAGCCCCCGTGACGATCACCTCTCCCCACCTCGGCAGTACGGACGCGTGGACAGACGCCCGGCTGCTGTATGCGCTGGAAGAGGTGGTGGAGAAGGAACTCAACCGCCATCTCTCCGTGGCCAAGGACTGGATGCCCCACACCTATGTGCCGTTCAGCGACGGCCGCAACTTCCCCGGCTTCTTCGAGGACGGGCAGGCGTGGGAGCCCGGGCAGTCCAAGGTCACGGACATCGGCAGGACCGCGCTCGTGGTGAACCTGCTGACCGAGGACAACCTCCCCAGCTACCACCACGAGATCGCCTCGCTCTTCGGGCGCGACGGCGCCTGGGGCACCTGGGTGCACCGGTGGACCGCCGAGGAGGGCCGGCACGGCATCGTGATGCGCGACTACCTGCTGGCCTCGCGCGCCGTCGACCCGGACAAGCTGGAGCAGTTCCGGATGGCGCACATGTCGGAGGGGTTCGAGTCCGACAACCGGCACTCGATGCTGCACTCGGTCGCGTACGTCGCGTTCCAGGAGCTCGCCACGCGTGTCTCGCACCGCAACACCGGCCACCAGTCGGGCGACCCGGTCTGCGACCGGATGCTGGCCCGGATCGCGACCGACGAGAACCTGCACATGGTCTTCTACCGCAATCTGCTGGGAGCTGCCTTCGAGATCGCCCCGGATCTCACCATGCGGTCGGTGCGCGACGTCGTGGTCGACTTCCGGATGCCCGGACACGGCATGCCCGGCTTCGAGCGGGCCGCCGCGCAGATGGCCATCGGCGAGATCTACAACATGCGGATCCACCATGACGACGTGCTCCAGCCCGTACTGCGCTATCTGAAGGTCCTGGACATCGACGGGCTCGGCCCGGAGGGGCTGAAGGCGCAGGAGGAGCTGGGCCTGTACATGAACGGGCTGGACTCCGAGGCCGCCAAGTTCGACGCGAAGCTCGCGGCCCGCAAGGCGCGGATGGCCGCACGCGCCGCGGATTCTTAATCACCCGGGGGGCCCCCGCCGCCCGGAC